>DASRRA010000355.1:0-8360 GCA_035696085.1 Bacteroidia bacterium
GCCATGATCGCTTGATGTGAGAATGTATGAAAAGAAAGGTGTGTTTTTTTCCTGAAGATGTGCATCCATTTTTTTCAACGCAAACTCCAGCAAATAATGATCAGGAACACCCATTGTGCTCACCGCTTTATCAGAAGGAAAATCTTCATGCGAATAAAAATGTTCAAAATGATTGAATTTCATGAATCCTTCCATATTATCAAATTGCCCATCGTTGCTCGTAAAAAAATAAGTGCTGTACCCGTTTTGTTTTAACCAATACGATATCCCTTTGAATGCCTTATCAGTATATGTTTCAAGGGGCTGTGTATTTAAAATAGAAGGGAATCCGGTTTCTGTGCTGAACAACCCATTGAACGTATGTATACCGGAAGAATAGAAATTATCAAAGAAGAGCCCGTTGTGTGCTATGGTATCAAAACGATTAGTTAAATGAGTGCAATGATGATGGCCCATTTTCGTCATGGACATACTTTCCATTAGTACCAGCATTACATTGTATTTTAAAGGAGTTCCTGTTGCTTTGTATGTTCGCTCAAAGGTTGTTGGTTTTCTGTTGTTGAGTTGCACGAGTGTATTGGTTAGCTCTTTTTGCTCCACAGGTGGTACCAATAGGTCCCATTCCTTTTCCTGTTTTAAGCTTTGAAAAAAAACAAAACAAGGATTAAGTCCGAGCTGATTAAAAAAAGCGTGTTCAGAAAAGAAGGCGGTACCTATACGAATAGGAGATTTCAAAGCCGTTCGTCCACGCATTCCAATAAATGTAAAAAAAGCAAGGAAGAGAAAAATCAGCATGGATTTCCATTTCGGTGAGGCCTGAGGTGCATGAATTTTTGAAAATATTTTTGAGAAACGCGTATATATAAACGCAACCAGCAGTACAAAAAGAATCAAAAACCCCCAATACGAAAAACTGGAAAAAATTAATTTGAATACAAGACCAGGAGAAGAGGCCCAGTTAAAAGTATCCCGGTTGAGATGTGTTGCAAATTGTTTGAAATAAGGAATGTCTGCTGCACAAATAAATAAGCAAATGGAAAATAAAATGCTGAAATACCATTTGAAAAATGCCAGCCCCTTTTCAAACGATTGTTGTGTAAGTTGACGAATAAATAGAAAAATAGCAAAAGGAGCGAGCAGATAACAGATAATAACCAGGTCGAAATTTACTCCGAGTATAAAAGAACGATAATATAAATACGGTGCGTGCTCCGGATGCTCCGGAATACTGTGATGGTTAAAACCCAGGAAAAACAAGCGATAAATGGTGAAGGCTGCCAATGCAGTGAAGACAACTTTAAACGCAACTGAATAAGGGGACAGGTACTTCATGTAAATTTTCGTGAGCAAATCGTCAAAGCAATATTAAGGAAATAAACCCATTAGTTGAAAGGGTCTTGGTGATACAGCCAGGGGCTTGTCCCAAAGTTGCTCTTAAAGCTTTCTTTAAATGAAGGAATAATGGCTGGTGCAATTTTACGGATGGGATTGAACAAGACAGATTCCTTTTTGAGCTTGGCTGGCAATAGTTCATGCTTTTGTTCAAAGCCATTCAGGATGGAAATAAATACACTGATAATTAAAGTATATTTAAAAAAATTAAATACAGCGCCTGCTAGTTTATTGACAATACCCAGCTCCATGCCTTCCGCTACTTTTTGAAGCAGGCGTGCAAGTAAATAGATAAGTAGAAGAATCAATAAAAACGTGACAAAAAATGCAGCAATAGGTAAATACGTGGAGGTGATTTCAAATTTATCCTTTACTATAGGAACAAGATAATTGGAAAAATGAATGCTTCCCCAGATGCCCAGCCAAAACCCAATTAAGGAAGCTATTGCCATAATAAATCCCTTTATAAATCCTTTATAAATGGCCCATAATAGAGGTGCTCCAATACAAATATCAAGAAAATTCATGTGTTTAAAGGTAAGTATTTTCTTGGTTTAGATTCAATCTAAACGAATTTTAATAGCTTATATAATGCTGAAAATGAGGTGTTTTCAAAAAATAATGTTAATAACTTGTGTAATTTACGTTTGTGTTATATATTTGCACTACAAAATTGGTAGAGAATACAGAAATGAACACACAAGCAACAGCTTTTACTTTAAAATCAAACAACAATGAAATGTGTTGTATTTGTTCTTAATTAAAAGAGAGCCGTTGTAGTAGCATATATAAATGTGTAGAAGGCTTTCAGAAACGAAGGCCTTTTTTATTATCAAATAAATGAAAACTTTAAAAACAGACATATTTTCTTCATCATCAACAATGACTACTTGTTGCTGCTGTTGCTGTTTTATAATGAAAACAGAAGATTGTCATTAACAAGTTTAAATCTATTTTTAAAACAATGTATGATAAGGCCCTTCTGTAACAAGCAAGGGCTTTGTATTTAATATGCAGTCATATAATTAAAGGGAGTAACATTATATGGAAAAAATTTATATCAGTGATTCAGGTCCGGAAGTATCCGCAGCCATCTATAGTTTTTGGCGTTGGGATACACCTGCTTTAGTTTCAGAGAAAAAAGTAGAAGACATTATCAACTACAACCTGGAGCTGGGCGTAAATACCTTTGATCACAGTGATGAGTATGGTAATGGTAAAATCCAGGAATTATTTGGTAAAGCTGTTTTTTCCAAATCATTTAAAAGAGAAGATATCGTTATCTCCACAAAAGCAGGCCTGAGGAAGGATGCGAAAGGCAAAGCGTACTACGATCACAGTGCTCAACACATCAAAAATTCTGTTGGCTCCTCTCTTAAAAAATTAAAAACAGATTATATTGACATCTTTCTATTAGAAGGAAATGACCCGTTGCTACAAGTAGATGAAACAGCCTCTCTGCTTTCAGAATTAGTGAACAGCGGGCATATCCGTGCCATCGGCGTTTCCAACTTCAGTGCGTCTCAGCACCGTTTATTAGCAGCTCATTTATCGCAACCCATCATTACCAACCATATCGAATTAAGTATTTTACAAACGACTTCCATTACGGATGGACGATTGGATTTTATAAAGGAACAATACAGCAAGCCCATGGCCTGGGCGCCGCTTGCAGGTGGGCGCATACTTACAGGCAAAGATAAAAAAGCAGAAAAAGTGCGCAAAGTATTGCAAGCCACCGGGAAAAAATACGGAGTGAATGTAGAAGAAATCGCAGTAGCCTGGTTATACAAGTTGGGTGCTTTACCATTGATTGGTAGTGCAGATAAAAAAAGAATTAAAAATGCAGCCAGTGCATACGCAGTTGAATTAAGCCGCGAAGACTGGTACAGTATATATAATGCAACATTTTAAAAAAATTTAATATTAAAATATAAAACCTTAAAAGATGAAAAGCTTTCAAACAGAGATTGAAGATCCATTGGTTCAAAAGGACATTATTGAGTTGGAGAAAAAAATTCGTGCATTCCGCGAAGGAACATTAAATGAAGAAAAATTCCGCTCCCTTCGTTTGGCTCGTGGTGTTTATGGTCAGCGTCAACAAGGCGTTCAGATGATACGTATCAAATTACCTTTTGGTAAGGTGACTGTAAAACAACTATTACGTATCGCTGCCATCTCTGATGAATATTCAACCGGTAACCTGCATTTAACAACACGCCAGGATATACAAATACACTATGTAAGTTTAGAAAGAACGCCCGAATTATGGGCGAAGCTGGAGCAGGATGATATCACACTTCGTGAAGCATGCGGTAATACTGTACGTAACATTACAGCATCTGCAGTAGCTGGAATCGATCCGAAAGAACCATTTGATGTGTCGCCTTATGCACAGGAAATGTTTAAATATTTATTGCGTAAACCTTTCGGGCAAGAGTTGGGACGTAAATTCAAAATTGCGTATTCCTCCAATGATGATGATACTGCTTACACGTTCATGCACGATTTAGGATTCATTCCGAAAGTAAAAATCGTTGATGGAAAAGAAGTGAGAGGTTTTAAAGTAATGATTGCAGGTGGTTTGGGCGCTCAACCGATTTTAGCAAAAACAGCACATGAATTTTTAGAAGAAGATCAAATCATTCCATTTACAGAAGCAGTGATCCGTGTATTTGACCGTCATGGTGAGCGTACAAGCCGTCATAAAGCACGTATCAAATACCTGGTTGCAAAAATTGGATTGGAGCAACTGATGCAATATGTGGCAGAAGAGCGTTTGGCGCTGAATGTAAAATCATATGTGATCAATCGTAATGTGGTGGATGTAAAACCAAATGATAAAGCAACAACCTTCACGACGTTTAAAGTTAGCAACGAGAAAAAATACCAGGATTGGTTAAAATCCAATGTGTTTGAGCAAAAACAAAAAGGATATTATGGTGTGAACATCAAAATTCTTTTAGGAAATTTTAGCTCAGATACAGCGCGTTTGTTAGCGCCTATCGTTGAAAAATATGCGGCTGATGATATTCGTATCACTGTTAATCAAGGGTTATTACTAAAATATGTTCCAAAAGAAGCATTACCGGCTTTGTTCCAGGAATTGGATAAATTAGGTTTTGCAGAACCGGGATTTGATAGCGTTGCAGATATTACGGCCTGCCCGGGAACAGATACCTGCAACCTTGGAATCTCAAGCAGTACAGGTATTGCACGTGAGTTAGAACAAGTGGTGAAAGAAGAGTATCCTGATTTGTTGTTCAACAACGACATTAAAATAAAAATCAGCGGTTGTATGAACTCTTGTGGGCAACACAGTTTGGCACAAATTGGTTTCCATGGTAGTTCATTCAAAAATGGAGCAGCCGTAGTACCAGCATTACAATTGGTATTGGGCGGCGGTACCGTCGGAAATGGTGAAGGAAGAGTTTCTGAGAAAATCATTAAAGTACCAAGTAAACGTGGACCGGCTGTTTTGAGAACCTTGTTGGACGACTTCGAAAAAAATTCAGTAGAAGGTGAATACTTCAACAACTATTATGATAAAAAAGGAAAGGATTATTTCTATCAATTGTTGAAACCACATGCGGATAACAGCACGTTGTTGCCAGAAGAGTATGTGGATTGGGGACATACAGAACAATTTAAAACGGAGATTGGTGTGGGTGAGTGTGCTGGTGTAATGATTGACCTGGTTGCAACCTTGCTTTTTGAAGTAGAAGAAAAAATTGATTGGGCAGAAAGTGCATTTGCTTCGGAATTGTATTCAGACAGTATTTATCATAGCTACTCGGCCATGGTGAATGCAGCCAAAGCACTGTTGCTCGGCAAGAGTGTTCCAACCAATACGCAGCATGGTATCATCAATGATTTTGATAAATTCTTTGTAGAGACAAATGAAATAAAAGTGAATGGTACATTTAAAGATGCAGTGTTGAAAATCAATAAACAAGAGCCTTCTAAAGCATTTGCAGAAGAATTCTTAAAAGAATCAAAGGCATTTTTAGCACAAGCCAAAGCGTACAGAGAAGCGCAAGTGAAGGCATAATTAAAACAGATTAAGTTAACGGGAGATAAACTCCACCTTCGCCGAGGCTACGGCGGACACAGTTTAACAGAAAAAGACAATGAGTTTAAAAAATAAAATAATTCCAAGAATAACGTTGGTAGGTGCAGGTCCTGGAGATCCGGAATTAATTACAATGAAAGGCATAAAAGCAATTGCAAGCGCAGATGTAATCTTGTACGATGCATTGGTGAATCCGGAATTGTTGAAACACGCTCCAAAAGACGCATTGAAAATTTATGTTGGTAAACGAAACAACCAACATACCTATACACAAGATCAAATTAATTTGTTGCTTGTGGATTTTGCATTCTCCTACGGGCATGTGGTACGTTTAAAAGGAGGAGATCCTTTTGTATTTGGACGTGGACATGAAGAAGTAGCCTATGCGGAATTGTTTAATATTCCAACAACGGTTGTTCCTGGATTATCCAGCTCTATCGCTGTTCCTGAATTGCAAGGCATACCGGTTACCAACCGTGGCACCAGTGAAAGCTTTTGGGTGATCACCGGTACAACCAGCAAAGGACAGTTGTCAAATGATATTCGCTTAGCTGCTCAATCAACAGCAACGGTGGTCATTTTGATGGGTCTAAGCAAATTACAAGAGATCGCTGAGGTGTTTAAAGCAGAAGGTAAACAAGATACTGCAGTAGCAATCATTCAAAACGGATCCTTACCAAACGAGCGAATAGCCTTGGGAACAGTGGATACCATTGTGGATATTATGACTGCAGAAAAATTAAGTGCACCAGCGGTAATTGTAATTGGTGATGTGGTAAAATTGCACACAGAATTTCCGGTAAGTTTAACCAACTGGGAATATCTACTAAGCTAAAATGGATTACAGGTAATAATTAAATTTAACAATTTTAAAAATTAATAATATGGCACTAAGACTAGGCGACATCGCACCGGATTTTACCGCAGACTCAACTGAAGGCAAAATCGAATTTTATAAATGGTTAGGAGATAGCTGGGGTGTTTTATTTTCACATCCTGCTGATTTTACACCGGTTTGTACAACGGAGTTAGGATCCGTTTCCAAACTGCAAGATGAATTCAAAAAACGCAATGTGAAAACCATCGCATTGAGTGTTGACCCGATTGAATCACATCATGAGTGGATAAAAGACATCAACGAAACACAAAAAACAAAAGTGAACTATCCGATCATTGCAGATCCACTTTTTACTGTTGCAAAATTGTATGACATGGTTCATCCAAATGCATCGGATAAATTTACTGTTCGTTCTGTGTTTATTATTGGTGCAGATAAAAAAGTGAAATTGATTTTGACGTATCCTGCTTCAACAGGAAGAAATTTCAATGAAATTTTACGTGTGATCGATTCTTTGCAATTGACAGCAAATTATAGCGTAGCTACACCTGCTAACTGGAAAGACGGAGAAGATGTGGTGATTGCACCGGCAATTAAAGATGATGAGATTGCAGCGAAGTTTCCAAAAGGATACACCAAGGTGAAACCGTATTTACGATTAACACCGCAACCGAACAAATAAATGCCTGAGCAGCAAGTAAACTCAAGTACAAATCAATTGTTTCCAATCTTCCTAAAATTAGAACAGTTGCATGTTCTGATTGTAGGAGGTGGAAACATTGGATTGGAAAAGATTACAGCTGTTTTGAAAAATAGCCCGCAAACAAGGGTGACCTTGGTTGCAAGAAAAATTTTACCGGAAATACGAGCATTTAAAAATCAGTCGGAAAAACTGACATTAATTGAAAGAGCGGTAGAGGAGAGCGATTTAGAAAACAAAGATTTAATTATTGCAGCAACCGGAGACAGAAGCGTAAGTGAATGGATCCAGGCGGCATCCAAAAAAAGAAAGATTTTAATTAACGTTGCTGACACCCCTGATCTGTGTGATTTTTATCTGGGTTCCATCGTGCAAAAAGGAGATTTAAAGATTGCCATCTCCACCAATGGAAAATCCCCAACATTGGCCAAGCGATTAAAAGAAGTATTTAATGAAGCTTTACCTACCGATACACAGGTGAGCATTGATCAGTTAAATCAGTTTCGCAATCACTTAAAGGGTGATTTCGCAAATAAGGTAAAGCAATTGAATGAAGTAACGGCTTTACTCATTGATAAACAAGAAGCAAACAAGAAACAAAATAATAAATCAATACTTAAGATAGCCGTATACATTGCTATAGGCACAGGATTGATCGCATTAGGACATTATTTGAAGTTTTAAAAGCATGAACTTAGAAGAATTAAATAAAAAATATTTACCGTTAACACCGGAAGAACGCATACGTGAAATTTACAAGGATTTCAATAAGGTGTTGTTTACTTCTTCCTTTGGAACTACGGCTATTTATTTATTGCACCTTTTCCATAAAGTAAAACCGGAAGAGAAAATTTATTTCCTCGACACGACGTATCACTTTAATGAAACTATTACTTACAAAGAAGAATTGACTAAGTTGTGGAACCTGAATGTAGTGGATGTGAAACCGGAAGAGTGGAAGAATAAATTTACATTGGATGATAAAACCTGGAGCAAAGATCCTGATTTGTGTTGCTCTATTAATAAGGTGGAACCAATGGATCGTATCAAAGCAAACTTTGAAGTATGGGTATCGGGCCTAATGGCATCTCAAAATACACACCGTGAAAACCTAAAAATATTTGAACAAAAAGAAGATATCATTAAGTTTTATCCCATCATTGATAAAACCGAAGAGGATACGATCAAATACGTGAAAGAGCACAATTTACCGGAACACCCGTTGTTAGCACAAGGTTTTCATTCGGTGGGATGTGTGCACTGTACGGTGGCTGGACACGGACGAACAGGGCGTTGGTCAAATAAATCCAAGACAGAATGTGGTTTGCATACGTAAGTATAATTTTTTAACATCGCGA
>DASRRA010000356.1:0-18232 GCA_035696085.1 Bacteroidia bacterium
AAATCTCTCCGCCTTTACCCATTGCTCCTGCTTCCAATACCAATTGGCAAGCTTCGGGTATGGTCATGAAATAACGGGTGATATCCGGATGAGTGATCGTAATCGGTCCGCCATTCTCTAGTTGTTGACGAAACCTTGGGATAACCGATCCGCTGGAGCCCAATACATTTCCAAAACGGGTGGTGATAAATTTTGTCGTTGATTTTTTATTCAGTGACTGTATATAAATCTCTGCAACACGTTTGCTAGCTCCCATAACATTGGTAGGGTTTACTGCTTTGTCAGTTGATACCATCACAAATTTTTCAACCTTGTAATGAACCGATAAATCCGCCAACACCTTTGTTCCATATACATTGGTCAGAATGGATTCGGATGGATTGTTTTCCATCATCGGTACATGTTTATAGGCTGCCGCATGAAATACGATATCCGGGCGAAAGGTCCGGAATACATTGTCCATCCGGTCTTTATTGCGTATATCACCAATAACAATCCTATATTTTTGTTGCTTGTATTTATCATACAGTTCCATTTCCATTTCGTGCAAAGGAGACTCCGCCTGATCCAATAAAACAATTTTTTCAGGAGAGAAACGTATGACTTGTCTGACAATTTCACTTCCGATGCTACCGGCTGCACCTGTCACAAGGATAACCTTTCCGGCAACTTCCTGCTTGATATTTTCTTTGTGTAATTGTATGGGATCACGCTCCAGTAATTCTTCAATTTGAAGCGTCTTGATTTGTTTGATGCTCAACTCCCCGTTGATCCAGTTTGTAACAGGTGGTACGGAAAGTACGGTGATATCATGATTCAGACAAATGTCCACCACCTGCTGTCTGCGCTGTGGTGAAATATTTTGAACAGAAATAATAAGCGTGGAGATATCCTTATTCACCAGCAATTCATCCAGTTGATTAATTCCAACAATACTGGTTCCTTCCAGTTTTTTGCGTTGTTTGTTTACATCATCGTCGACAAATGCCACTACATTGTACTTCGTGAGCATATCCTGCTCCAATGCTCTTTTCGTAATAATACCGGAATCGCCGGCGCCAAAAATAACCACATTGCGTTTCTCCCGTCCCTTGGTGGTAAGTTCCAGATACAGGGCTTTAAACATCACCCGCAAACTGATCATAAAAAAGGTGGTGGCAATGCAATCAATAATAATGATAGAAAACGGAATAGGAAACGTGTGATTGATAAAATGGAAAGTAACCGTATTGATCAACACATAACTTAAACTACCCAGTGTGATGACAAGAAATATTCTTCTGGCATCTTCTGAACCCGTAAATTTTACAATGCCCTGGTAGGTTTTAGAAAGAAAGAAACTAATGGCTCTAACCCCCAGAATAAGTCCTGCCACTCGTGGAATGCCATGTAATTCACCAGCAGGAACAGAAAAGTTAAACCTTACCAGGTAGGCCAATACCAGAGAGCTTATGCATATCCCGATATCTATAAAAAATATAACCCAACGTGGCATACTACGCTGGAACAATCGTGTCAGTGACTTCATCTTATATGTACCCTTCAAAGATATAAAAAATGATGGCTGTTTACACTTAGTTTTTATCTTTGTAATGTATATGCCAAAGATATTATTTATAGCTGCTCACCGACCGAATCGTTCACCCAGTCAACGTTACCGATTTGAGCAATATTTTGATTTCTTACGATCCCAGGGGTATTCCTGTGAGCTTTCTTATATCATCAATGAGCAGGATGATGCGGTATTTTACGGGCCTGGCAATATTTTAAAAAAGATTGGTATCACCTTAAAAAGCGCCCAAACACGCTTAAAAGACGTAGCCCGCAGCAATGAATTTGATATCATTTTTGTGCAACGGGAAGCGTTTATGACCGGTTCCAGCTATTTTGAAAAAAAATTCAGCCAATCCAAAGCCAAGCTGGTATTTGATTTTGATGACTCCATCTGGTTACTGGATACCTCCAATGCCAATAAAATATGGCAATGGATGAAAAGTGCAAAAAAAACAGGAGAGATCATAGCCGTTTCGGACTTGGTATTTGCCGGTAATGAGTTCCTGGCTGACTACGCCAGACAGTTCAATTCCCATGTAACAGTCATTCCTACTACCATTGACACACAATTGTTCAAGCGGACAAAGCCCTATATGGACAATGAAAAGATATGCATTGGCTGGAGCGGCAGTCATACCACGATCAAACACTTTGAATCCGGTATCCCCTTTTTGAAGAGGATAGAAGAGAAGTACGGCGACAAGGTTTATTTTAAAGTAATGGGAGATACCGCATATGAGCATACAGAGCTTGGTATCAAAGGGATTCCATGGAGCAGTGAAACCGAAGTGGAGGTATTATCCAGCTTTGACATTGGCATCATGCCCCTTCCGGACGATCAGTGGGTAAAGGGCAAATGTGGGTTAAAAGGCCTCTCTTATATGGCCCTTGAAGTACCTACGGTCATGTCGGCCGTGGGTGTAAATGTGAAAATTATCCAGGATGGAAAAAATGGTTTTTTAGCAGGAACAGAAGACGAATGGGTTGAAAAAATATCCCGTTTGATTGATTCTTTTGAGCTACGCAAAAAGATGGGTAGCCTGGCCCGTCAAACCGTGGAAACAAAGTACTCCCATGAATCGCAAAAAAACAATTACCTAAAGCATTTTAATGCCTTATTAATGGATAAAAAGAGTACATTTGCTGAGCAAAAAATCACTCCTTAAACAATTTATAGAAATGGAAACAACAACAGAATTAAAAAATGTAGCACTGGTTGATACGCATACAAAACTTGGTGCAAAGATGGTACCTTTTGCAGGTTATTTAATGCCTGTATCTTATAGTGGATTGAATGAAGAACATGCTACAGTACGCAGCTCTGTTGGAGTTTTTGATGTAAGTCATATGGGAGAATTCATTTTAAAAGGTGAAAATGCATTGGATCTGATCCAACGTGTTACTTCAAATGATGCAGCCGTATTGGAAGATGGAAAAATTCAATACTCTTGTTTACCAAACGACAAAGGCGGAATCGTAGATGATTTATTGGTTTACCGCATCGATTCCAAAACATACATGCTGGTAGTAAATGCTTCTAACATTGAAAAAGACTGGAACTGGATTCAAAAATACAATACAAAAAATGTAGAGATGCACAACATCTCTGATAAAACTTCCTTACTTGCTGTACAAGGTCCAAAAGCGATTTTAGCATTGCAAAAATTAACCGATGTAAACCTTTCTGAAATTCCTTACTATACCTTTAAAAAAGGTAAATTCAATGGTGTTGACAACGTGGTTATTTCCAACACCGGGTACACTGGTGCCGGCGGATTTGAACTTTATTTTGATAATGAAGTAGCAGACAAAATGTGGGATGCTATTTTTAAAGCAGGTGCTGAATATGGCATCAAACCTATCGGTTTGGGTGCTCGTGATACCTTACGTTTGGAAATGGGATTCTGCCTTTACGGAAATGATATCGATGATACAACTTCTCCAATTGAAGCAGGTTTAGGTTGGATCACTAAATTTACAAAAGACTTTACCAACAAAGCTGCAATTGCTGAACAAAAAGAAAAAGGTGTCTCTAAAAAATTAGTTGGATTTGAAATGATTGAGCGCGGTATTCCTCGCCACGATTACCAAATCGCTGATGCATCCGGAAAAGTAATCGGTAAAGTAACTTCAGGAACACAATCTCCATCTTTGAACAAAGCAATCGGCTTGGGGTACGTTCCAACTGCATTATCAAAAGCAGATTCAGAAATCTTTATCATCATCCGTGATAAACCAGTAAAAGCAAAAGTGGTAAAAATTCCATTTTTTAAAGCATAATTAACCACCTAAAGATCCCCTTCTGCAACTATCAGGAGGGGATTATTTTTTGAATTTCCTTATGACTAAACGACTGACCATCGATGTTTGTGTATCTCCTTACCTGTATCCTGTTTATCATAGAGAAGAAACCATAGTTGTCATCATTGATATTCTTCGTGCCACATCAGCTATGTGTACGGCCTTTCATTATGGGGTCGACAAAATGATTCCTGTTGCTACCATAGAAGAAGCCATGGATTACAAACAACAAGGTTTCCTGGTAGGTGCTGAGCGAAATGGCATTCAGCTGGAAGGCGTTGATTTCGGTAATTCACCATACAGCTACATGTCGGAAAAGATAAAAGGGAAAACCATCGTTCTTTCCACAACTAATGGAACACAAGCCATTGAAGTTTCCAAACATGCACATAAAGTGGTAATCGGTTCATTTGTAAACATGACTGCACTTTGCAAATGGTTGCAGGTACAAAATAAAAACATCCTGTTGCTTTGCTCCGGCTGGAAAAATCGCGTGAGCCTGGAAGATACTTTATTCGCTGGAGCTGTAACAGAGCAGCTTGTAAAAAACAGCGATAGCTTTAAAACCGGTGATGGTGCTTTATCTGCAAGCTACCTGTTTGAATCAGCAAGACACAATCCATATAAATACATGCGAAATGCTTCACACGCGGAACGCCTGGCTGCATTGGGTCTAAAAGAAGACATCCGTTATTGTCTCACCCCCGATCAAACGAATGTGATTCCAGTACTGGAAGGTAAATACCTCGTGAAGATGTCATGATACGTAAGTATTTTTTCCTGCTTATTTTATTTCCTTGTTTCTTATTCGTTCCTAATTCCTCATTCCCTGTTTATTCCTGGGGCTTCTTTGCGCATCAAAAAATAAATCGCCTGGCTGTATTTACATTGCCAAATGGCATGATCGGTTTTTACAAACAACACATTGATTACATTTCCCAACACGCAACTGATCCGGATAAACGCAGATACATTAATGAAGAAGAAGCGGCAAGACATTACATCGACATTGATCATTATGGCAAAACAGCTTTTGATTCCGTCCCACATTACTGGAAAAAAGCAGTTGCAAAATATTCAGAAGATACATTAAAGGCCTATGGCATTGTTCCATGGCACATCGACAAAATGATATATCGCTTAACCGAAGCATTTAAAACGGAAAACCTGGATTTGATTCTAAAGTATAGTTCAGATCTGGGCCACTACGTTGCCGATGCACATGTTCCCCTGCATACAACAGAAAATTACAACGGACAATTAACCAATCAAAAAGGAATACATGGTTTATGGGAATCACGTATTCCTGAATTGAAATCGGAAGGATATAATTATTGGACAGGCGCTGCAACATATATAGACAACTCCCTTGAAACAGCATGGAATATTGTGAAAGAAAGCCATTCCTGTGTGGATTCTGTCTTAACATTGGAGAAAGAATTAAGTAACAATTATCCTAGTGATAAAAAATACAGTATTGAAAATCGGGGCAAAGTAGTTACCACTGTTTACTCACAGGAATATACCAACGAATACAATAGATTGTTGAACGGAATGGTAGAACGTCGTTTACGTGCTGCTATTTTATGCGTAGGCAGCTTGTGGTACACCGCCTGGATAAATGCAGGCCAACCGGATTTGGATAAGCTTGCCAATAAAGAAGTATCGGATTCTTTAAAGAAAATAAATGATGCGGAAGAACTGCGGTGGAAGGATAGTAAGAAAATGGTAAGCGATCATGAGGAGTAAATTAGATATAAATTCACTGTACCCGATTCAATCTAATTATTTCAACTTCATCACTTCTTCAAACTTCTTATTGATACGTACCTGTTCCTCCAGCAAATGATCATCAGCGAAAGGAGCACCACAATCAAAATTACTTACCAGATGAAGCAATTTACCTTTTTCAAAATAATATTTTTCCAACACAATTTCCGGTTTTCCCGCTTCATCCACTTCGGTTTTATCAAAATATTTTTTATACATCATTGAAAGCTGCCCTTTCCATAAATAATATTCTGTTAAAGATTGATCTTTCCCCTGTCCGTCTCTCACCGTAATCTTTTCCAAAGTCTTTCCATTATAATAAAATCTTAATTTTTCTGCAGGTAGCATTGCTCTTTTATAGATCGTATCCCAGTTGGAGATGGAATTAATTCTTTTAAAATTTGCCTGTATCGGCTTTAATTTTTCTTTTAGATGTTCCGTCGCTGAAACATCATCTTCCTTAAACGTTTCATTCAATTCATCCTTTGCAGGGCCTGCACTTATCAATTTTGAAGCCGTTACATTTCTTGTAAAAAATGCGCCCGAATAGGCATACTGTTTACTATTTTGAAATGGGAAAAAGTAATTGTTATACTTCGTAAATTTTGAATAGCCTGTATCTCCATTGTTCACTTTATTTAATTTCAGCCCTTTCCCCATATTATTCAACATGGTTCCGCTTTTATAAACATGATTAATGGAACATATTTTACCTTCCAGGTTCAGCTCTTTATCCGCATTTAAAAATCCAGCTACTTTTTTCTCACCTTTATAAGGGAGTAACATGTTGTGCATGTTCCCGCTTAAAGTAATCACTTTGCTGGATGGATGTTTTTTCATTTCATTTTTAATATTCACATACATCAAGCTATCTCTTTCCTGGTTGGTCTTACTTTCAGTTGAATTAATATCGTAAAAGAAAATTCTCGCATAACGATTCATGGTCACATAAGAAATACAACCTGCCCAGGCTTCCGAAGCACGGCCATCCGTACAAGGCTCCACAAAAAAATCGGAATTAAAAACAGAACGCTCGGTTCTCTTTTTTAAAAACTCCTTCATTTCATTTACAGAAATTTCAAAGCCCACCAAAACACTGTCCTTATGCCTTGTAAACAGTTCGGCAAGGCCCTTCACAAAACCGGCTGGTTCAGCTGTTCCATGCATTTCACCAACCATAATTAATTTATAGGAAGACAAATACTGATAAAGTTGTTCGGGTAAACTATCCAGTTTTACAATTTCAATAGCAGAATTGGCTATGCGGGTAGAATCAGCCTGGCCTTTGACCGTAAAAAAGGCTAAACTTAATAGTATTACAAGGAATCCGGATTTCATATTAAGGATTTAATCCCCCTAATTTACTCTATTTTTAAACAAATCGCACAACGCTGGCTTAACGTCCTACTACCAATTTAGTAATACGTCCTTTATAATTCCCTAATTTTCATAGGCTTACTTTGTAATAAAAAACAATAGCAATGATAATGGAAAACGCATTGATTATCGCGGCAATTTTATCTCTGGCAGGTATTGCTTGTGCAGCCTTTATTGCATCCCCGTATGAAATTCATTTTGAGGATGCTGAAGGAATCGAGGAAATCTAAAACTAAAGACTCATAATATCTTTGAGCTTGGCTGCCTGCCTCCTGGATATCTCCACCTGCTCTCCGTTTCTTAATTTTACCATTAATCCTCCGTTGAACCAATTTTCAATACTATCCACCCATTTTAAGTTAATAATATGCTTGCGACTGGCTCTGAAAAAAGTCTTGTGATTCAATCTCTCATCCAGGTTATTCAACGATCTCAAAATCAATGGGCGATTTTTATCAAAATAAACACGCACATAATTTCCTTCCGACTCAAACAAACGAATATCCGATAGTTTTACAAACCAACACTTTTCACCATCCTTTACAAATACCTGGTCATCATCACTTAATACATGGGTCTGCTCCCGTTCTTCTCCTCTATCCAGATGTTCCTTGCTAAATATTTTTTTAACCGTCTCTGCCAAACGACTAGCCTGAACTGGTTTTAATAAATAATCCAATGCATTGATTTCAAAAGCGCGAATAGCATATTCATCATAAGCCGTTACAAATATGATTTCCGGAACCCCGCTGATTTCTTCCAGCAATTCAAAACCATTTTTTCCCGGCATTTGAATATCCAGGAATATAACGTCCGGTTTTAATTGCTTGATGCTTTCAATTGCGGTCTCTGCATTGTTTGCTTCCCCAACAATTTGTATTTCATTGTAAGGTGCTAATAAGTTTTTTAGCTCCTGGCGCGCTAAGCGCTCATCATCAATTAATAAAGCTTTCATAGTTGCGTATATTAAGTTGTGAATTACTCTTTTGTTGTTAATAGTATTTCATTTACAAGTTGTTTGGGAATCTGCAATTCCGTCAACACCATTGTATTGCTTTCATTCGAAATTTTTAAAACCGCCTCATCTTTATATAGCAAATGTAAGCGTTGCAATGTGTTTTTGATACCAAATCCCTTATCTTCTTCCGAGTTCTCTTTTAATTGCCCACTGTTACGTATCGTAATAAATAGTACATCCCGCTCCACTTTTGTATTTATTACAACAGATCCGCCAAGTGTAAGCTTAGATATGCCATGCTTAATCGCATTTTCAACTAAAGTTTGAATCATTAACGGTGGAACATAAAAATTCTTGCTCAATGGATCGATTTGCAAAACTGTTTTCAATCGCTCTTCATATCTTATAGATTCTAATGCTAAATAATCAGTTACCACTCTCATCTCCTCTTCAAATGAAATAAGTTTATTCTTTCCCATTTGCAACGTATTCCTCAAAATATTAGAAAGCTGCGTGATCGCTTCCTTTGATTTTGCTGGATTTTCGTCAACCAATGCGCGAATGCTGTTCATTGCATTAAAAATAAAATGAGGGTTCAATTGAGACTTCAGTTTATTTAACTCAATCTCATTCACAGATGCTTCCCATTTCAAATTTTCAATTTCTGCCTTCTTATAATTTTGAATAAAATAAAATAAAAAATAAATCAATGACCAGAAAAAATACACAAAGGCCAAATCCAGGATATGCGCAAAAATCAAGACATTGTCACGATGCTTATCTCCTGAAATATTTAGTAAAAACTCCACACCATACTGTGCATACTCGTGAACTGCTGCCAGAATAAAAATAGCTATCAACACACGTGGAATAATATACAGTGTGTTAATGCGAAGCCAGTTGGATTTGACAATGATATTACGATAGGTATGTGACAAAATAATACCGAATGTAAAAAGCATGAACTGGCTGGTAGCAATGCTCGTTGTAAATGCATTGTTCAGTTCATAAAATAAACTTTGAAACAGAACAAAAGCCAACCAACCACCAATCTGACACACCCAATAAAATCCCTTTTTGCTCATGTCCTTAAATTTTTAGTGTTGACCAATCCAGGCATTCCGGATTTGAAGCTGTTCCGGTGTTGGAGACGCTGTTAGTGTCAGTTCAGGTGAACGTTTTGGGGTTACAGGAAATATGGTTGCTTTTAATTTTACTTTTTTCATTTTTCCTGTTGTTAACTGTTTTCGCAACACCACTACTTTTAAAACATCCCCTTCTTTCGCGTTTTTCAAATAGGATTCAATTAATGCTTGTGCATTATCTGAAGTAATCGTTTTTTTATTCACCTTTATCAATTCATCATCTTCCTGGTAACCCATTTGCTTTCCAAAATCATCCATACGCTTTGTACTGAAAATTTTAATGTGCTTACTGGCTGGATCATACCCAATCGCTACTCCTCCAAAGGTAACCTCTTTCTTAATAGCTCCGGCACTGCCTATTTCTACTCCCACCAATGCCAGGGATTCTTTTATTGGTAAAGGTTCTTTATCCGCTACATAACGTTTTAAGAAGGTACCTATTTCCGGATAGGTTAAGGATGTAATTTTCGCAAATAATTCTTCATCTTTAAATGATTTGTCTTTCCCATAACTTTTCGACAAATCCTTCATCAATTCCTGTACACCATAAGCACCTTTCGAAAGATATCGTAATTGCAGATCCAGGCACAAACCAATCAAGGCGCCTTTTTGATACACATTTCCATATTGATCTTTATATACATCCAAACAACCTTTACTCATTTCCGTAAACGGAATGGTATCATTAAAATATTTAGCACGTTGTATTTTGGTGTGAATTACTTTTAAATATTCCTTTACACTCATCTTTCCATATTTCACTTGAACAAGTGAGGCTGCATATTCTGTTAACCCTTCATACAACCATAAATGCTCCGACATTTTGGGGTTTGCGTAATCAAAATCACCAATTTGCTCTGCATGTATACTAAGTGGCGTTACAATGTGAAAAAATTCATGTGCTGAAATATCTTTAATGGATTGTGCTAATTGCGCAGGTTCCAGCTCCGGTAAAAAATACAAGGAAGAATACGAATGTTCCAATGCACCATTAGATCCCGAGCCACTTTTTTTAGGTGTTAAATAAATCAGGTAGGCGTATTTTTTTATTGGTAGCGTTCCGCCTAAGTAAGCTTGTTGAGCAATCAGTATTTCCTGAATCTTTTCTCCAACAAACTTAGACGTCATAATTTTATTTGGTGAATAGAGTGAGATCAGAATTTGTGCTCCACCAATATTTAAAACAGTCGTATCGGGTTCACAGTACATCATAGGCGCATCTTGCAGATCCTGGTAATTAGGTACATGGTAGGTATCTATGTCCTTATCATACGTTACATCGGTTAAGCTACAAGCACCATAAAAATTGCTAGCATGTTTTATTTTGATTTCATAGGGTTTACGGATCATCCCATCGAAATATCCAAATAAACAGTGTGTATTTAATACGAAATTACTTCCCTCTTCAAAATTACTTCCACCGGGTTCAAATACAAATTCCGGATCCGGAGCTGCATCCCAGGTATCATCTACTTTATACGTTATCTTGCTTAACTTCTCTGCTTGCGTTATTTTCCAGCTGTTTTTATCCAGCTGCTCCACATTTAATTCCACACCATTGCTATCTACAGCTAGAAAGTCAGAAATATATTTTCCAAAATTGTAGATTTCGTAAGTCCCAGGAACAATTTTCGGGATGCGGTAAATAACTTCGTTTTCTGTAATACCAGATACAGTAAGTTCAATCCTTAACTGATCGTTTCTACAATCGGTAAGGTCAACTAAAAAATGGTACGCATCATTTGCATGTACGATAGCAAATGAAAAAACGGACAGAATGAGACAGACAAAATATTTCATGTGAAAATTTTCAAAAATTTAGAAAGAAATAAGGGAATAGCTGCTACATACTATTCCCTTTAATTACTCACTGTACAGGAACGCACAGTAAATGATCAGTGTAAAATTACGGCGAAACTCCTGACTTGTTCTATTTATTACACCAATGGCAAATTTAGCCCATTAGCGGAAAAATTTTACTTTTCGTCGTGCACTACAATTTTTTGAATCTTATCGCCTTGTCTGATTTGCTCAATAATCGGAAGACCTTCTACTACTTTTCCAAAGCAAGTATGGTTTCTATCCAAATGCGCTGTTTGGGCACGACTCAACACAATAAAAAACTGCGATCCTCCGGTATCTCTTCCGGCATGTGCCATAGAAAGTACACCCTTGTCATGAAACTGGTTACCGCCATTTAACTCACACTTAATTTTGTACCCTGGTCCCCCGGTTCCGGTTCCATTCGGGCAACCACCCTGAACCACAAACCCGGGAATCACACGATGAAATGTTAAGCCATCGTAAAATCCCTTGCTGGCTAAATCAATAAAATTCTTTACAGTTCCTGGAGCATCTGCTTCAAAGAACTCAACCTTCATTGTTCCTTTGTCTGTTATAATTTCTGCTGTTTTCATAGTCGATTGTTGGAATGGTTTTAAATGAAATGCAAATATACGCAATACTGTTAATTTACCCAAGAACCCTAAATGATCTCGGGCGCTTGGTTATGTGCACCTTTAGCGAAAGATGATAGTCGGGAAATTTACTTAACTTGCGTTTTGCAAAATAAGGTTTATCAACCCAGACAACGCTATCGATGCTTTTTAATTCCTTACAATACATTTTATTTTTCTTTGCATTTTTTTTCATTCTTTTTAGTCTGCCCGTTTCCACCAGGAAGCCCTGGCTATTGATTGCAAGCTGTTATTTTTACATGGTTTTCAAACCGGTTTATTTACTCATTCTTTTCATTGTTATCCTGATTGACTTTTTTACGGGTCAACAAATTGAGAACAGTAAAACAACTAAAAAACAGTGGCTTATTTTAAGTTTGGTCTCTAACCTGGGTATCCTTGTTTTTTTTAAATATTATAATTTTTTTAACCAGAACATTTCTGCATTGGGCGGGCTCTTAGGTTTCGAAAACCCGATTCCTGTTCTGGATATTATTCTTCCAATCGGTTTATCATTTCACACTTTTCAAGCGATGAGTTACACCATTGAAGTTTATCGTGGAAAGCAACAAGCAGAAAAAAATTTACTGAATTATAGTTTATATGTTTTATACTTCCCACAATTAGTAGCCGGCCCCATTGAGCGTCCACAGGAACTATTACTACAACTTAGCAAAGCACCTCATTTTGATTTCTCTAATTTGGTATACGGTCTCTTTCGAATCTCAATCGGTTTTTTTAAAAAAGTAGTCATCGCCGACCGGCTGGCACTCTTTGTCGATCCGGTTTATGATAACCTATCGGGACATAATGGTTTATCCATCTTGGTTGCTACCATTTTTTTTGCATTTGAAATTTATTGTGATTTTTCAGGATATACAGATATCGCACTCGGAACATCACGAATCATGGGAATTACGCTAATGGAAAATTTCAAAAACCCATACACCGCTACTTCTTTGCGTGAGTTTTGGAACAGATGGCACATTTCATTATCCAGTTGGTTCCGTGATTACGTATACATCCCACTTGGTGGAAATAGAACAACAAACATTCGTTGGGGAATCAATTTATTAATTGTGTTTTTCCTGAGCGGTTTATGGCATGGTGCCCAGTGGAACTTTGTTGCATGGGGATTAGTGCATGGAACTTTACTTATTTTAGAGCGGTTCCTGCAGAAAAAAATAAAGATCAAACTGCCCGCTTTTGTATCAGGATTTCTTGTTTTTGCATGCACGTGTTTTTCATGGATATTTTTCAGAGCAAAAGGAATTGAAGATGCATTTTTTGCAATCGGTAAAATTACTCAGCTCTCTTTTTCGGATCAATTACCTGAAGTGTTCAATACCAATGAATTTATTTTTGCATTTCTACTCATACTTATATTAATGACCGGGGAGACATTCATAAAGAGAAGCATTTTTCATAATAAGATATCCATCATTTTATTAACATGTACAATTATCTTTCTGAGTTATTTATTTGGCGAATTTTATTTTAAAGAATTTATTTATTTTCAATTCTAATGAAATTATTTATAAAAATAATAGCGTTTCTGATTGGATGTATATTCATACTGCTCCTTGTAATAGGAAGTAACCCTGCATTACTGGATAAGTACGAACACTGTTTTCCAAACCCCTATCGGTATGGTGATTTGTATATGCTATCCAATATGCCAGGATACCGTGTAAAAAATGATAAAAAAGTGAAGCCCATTTTTACGCATCAAAACAAAGCAACCACCCTCACCATTATTGGAGACAGCTACACACAACATTTTGATTCCAGTTACTTTAATGTTTCTGATTATAAATTTATCCATTGGGATGCATTACCAGACACAATCGAAAAAACAGACTCAAGTAAAAAGAACATTTTAATTATTGAATCAACTGAGCGATACTTGAGATGGAGATTTCTCAAAAATCAATTGTTGACAATTGGAACAAAAGCAGTTGTTTCAAAAGAACCGGAGCCCATAAAATTATTGGCCGAAAGCAATCTCCAATACATGACTAATAATTATGATTGGGAGCTTTCTTTTAAAGAATTAAAAACACTTGTTCATTTAAATCTCTTTGATAAATTTTCCCCGACGGTTGGAAAACCTGATAAATCGGGTCGCTTGTACCTAAGTGAAACAACAGATCCCGCTAACAATTCTTCTTCATTTATACTTATACCCGCTGCAGAAGTAAAAAACTTAGTTCAGAATTTAAATACCATTAGCACTGATTTAAAGAAAATGGGATATGATGAAGTTTATATTTCTATTATACCAAACGCTGCAACACTCTATAAGACTGATGGTTTAACCTACAACCAATTGATACCACGCATACAAAAAGACTCGACTGTTCGTTTTAATTTTATTGATTTATATAAACCATTTAAAGAAGAAGCCCATTCCGTATTTTTATTCAATGATTCACATTGGAATGAGCTTGGAAAAATGATTTGGCTAGTTCAGGTAAATTCCATTATCGACAAGGCTTCTAAACAGTTATAATAAAACCATTTCTATTAATTTTTTTTTATTCGTATCCATTTTTATTGGAAATCCCTCATCTTCACAGAATTTAACATTTTAAAATTTGCTCGTAATAAAATTAATATGCATATTTGTATAGTAACGATCAGAAAAATCCAATAACACTGGATTTTTTGTTTTATATAGAGCGCTCATTGTTTGATTTGAATTAGTAGTAAATGAGGCATCTGGTAAAATTTGAATGAATGAAAAAATTGTTGTTTTTCTTTTGCGCGTACTTTTTATTGATTTTTTCTAAAGTAAGTGCAGAATCTTTTTCCTTAACATACGCACCGTATGGCTTAACCGACACAGTTCGTAAAGCTGTTCCTGATACTGTCCCTTATGGTATAGAAGAGGAAGAGCTTGAATCCGACTCTCTTGAATTTTTTCCAGCTGGCAACCTTTATTCCCTTTGGGATACCATAAATATCCATTCCCCTAAATTTAATTTTAAAGAATTAAATGATAATGAACGCGAGTTAACCCTTTGCAACGAACAAAGTTGCGGATATGTACACCCTTTCCTGGGGAACGTTACCTCCGGCTTTGGTCCAAGAAAAAGAAAATTTCATTATGGGATGGATATTGACCTGGAAACCGGTGACCAGGTTGTTGCTGCATTTGACGGAAAAGTGCGCATCGCTAAAAAAAGCAGCAGCTACGGAAATGTGATTGTTATCAGGCATGCAAACGGTTTAGAAACGTATTATGCACATCTCTCCAAAATAAATGTTGAAATTGATCAGAATGTATCTGCAGGACAAGCAATTGGATTGGGTGGAAACACAGGTAGATCCAGAGGTAGCCATTTACACTTTGAAATACGTTATTTGGGGCAACCCATTAATCCAACACAAATGATTTCTTTTGAAGATCGTAAACTTTTGTGTGATACATTTTGCTTGAGCCAAAAAACATTTAGTTATTATGATGACGTCTATAAAATTGCGCATAACAACGCTAAACGCAGAGTACACGTGGTAAAAAAAGGCGAAACACTTTCCAGCATCGCTAAAAAATATGGAACAACCGTTAAATCACTTTCACAAAAGAATAAATTAAAATCAAAGAGCACACTGCGTCCAGGTCAAAAAATAAAAACCTAATTTAAAATCCCTCTTCCTTCCACACATAGGAATTTGTAACGATATTGAAGTACGCCATTTTGGAATTTCTTTCCATTTTTAGTAAATGAACATCCTCTTTTTCCAGTTGATCCATTTCACAGGGAATAATTTCAACTCCACTCATATCTATTATTCCAACTTTATTATTCAATGTTACTATGCTCCAATACTGCCCAAACGCATTAAAATCAGTCGCTTCATCATATATAAAATTAACAACCACTTTTCCCACCTGATTAATAAAACCAACTTTATCTTTTTTCATAACCCTTGCCAATGCATTTTTAAAATTTCCAGCAACCTGATAAATACACGGCACAACCTCTTTTGATGCATTATTCATATATCCCCACTTACCGTTTTTCTGAATCGCAGCAAGCCCCTCACTATATGGTTCTATTCTATCATATCTTTTTACAGATATATAATTGCCCATTTCATCAATCAGCCCTTCTTTTTTATTTTTAATGGCCACCGCCATTCCATTTACAAAAGACAATGGCAATTTAGAATTGGTTTGAAAATCATATTGCACGGGAATAACGATTCTCCCTGTCTGATCTGCAAAACCATATTTTTGATCTTTCATGACCATTATCCTGTTTTCACTATAATCTCCTAACAAATCATACTCGCA
This sequence comes from Bacteroidia bacterium, assembly GCA_035696085.1. Lineage (GTDB taxonomy): Bacteria > Bacteroidota > Bacteroidia > 2-12-FULL-35-15 > 2-12-FULL-35-15 > 2-12-FULL-35-15. The sequence goes on from DASRRA010000356.1 coordinate 15,862, forward strand.
AGGTAAAATCACTATACCTTTTGAATTGATTAATCCAAATTTTTTCGCTGATTTAACTTTGGCTATTCCTCCTGTAAAGCCAGAAGTCCATTCATAAGTACAAGTAATAATTTGCATACCCGAATGATCTATAAAACCATTCTTTTCATCCAGTTCTACGGGTGCTAACCCTTCCGAAAAATTTCCAGCTTTGGCATACATAATTGGAATAACAAGGTTTCCTGTTTCATTGATGTAACCGAACTTATCATCCTTTTCAACTACAGCCAGACCTTCTGAATAGGGAGCTATTTCAGTGTATTGAAAAGGTACTACAACTTTTCCTCTTTTGTTAATGATGCCATACTTACCATTTTGTTTGCAAATGGATAACCCATTTTGAAATGCTTCCACTTCATCATAAATCAATGGAACAATTACTTTTCCTGTTTTATCAATAAAACCACTTTTATCATTCAGTCCACATTCTGCTAACCCTTCGGAATAATGCTCAATCCAGTCATACGTGCACGACACTTCCACTACACCTGTAGAATCAATAAATCCCCATTTATCATTTTTCCGGATGGGATACATTTTTTTTCGCGAGAGTAGAATATCCGTATTTACCGTCTCTTTAAATGGATAATCGGGAAATTCTTTTAAAAAATTTTCGATCACCGTGGTTCTGTAATTTACAGTATACAAATAATAGATTGCTCTCCAAGCTGTTTCAACATTTGGATTATGCGGATACTTTTTTATAAACTGGTAATATTCAGGAATGGAATTATGCAGAGTGGATAGTTTAAAAATAGCATTCTCCGCATCATCTTTAAAAGGACTATTAGGTTCTTTCTTTGTAAAATCTTCATACGATTGAATCGTATTTTTAGAAGTTGAGGAAAGAAAAAGAACAAGGTCATATTTTTGCTTTGCTTCAATGGCGTAAATAGAGCGTGGATAGGCTTTCAAAAATTCATCGTATGCCTGATAGGTATTTTTTTGTTTGGTATCACTGTAAACTAAGCTATCCCTTATATTAATTGCAGTATAACAATAGGGAGGAACAAGGTAGGCTTCTATAAATTTATTCCATTCGCTTGTGCTATTCTTGTTTCTATAATGAATAAACGCTTTTTGCGTGATTTGAGTTAACAACGAATCAATTGATTTTTTTGTAATTCCAAAACGCTGTACGGCTGTTTTCTTTTCTATAGAAGCTGCATTAAAATTGTTGCTGCAACTATTGATGTGTTTATTGGCACTATCAATATCTGTAAACGGATTGTCACCTCTGCTGTAAATAATACTCAGTCCATACGCCGCAGCAATAGGCGATTTTTTTAACCCTTTTTCAAAAATTTCTTTTGCTTTAAAATAATTGTAAATCTTTAATGCTTCATACCCTTTCTGCATCTTATCTGCATGCAGATTCATGGTTAAACCCGTTACAAACACCAAAAGAATAGCAAATTTTTCCTTTATCATCCCTGATTTTTTAGTAAAATTAATATTCTTCTTGCATTTCCTTCGAATATTCTTCTTTTTAGAATATTTTTGTACCTCTAAATCAAACATCATGTTTTCACACGGTCAGCGTATTTTTGCACTTGTTTTTTTTATCTGTTTTGTAGTTGGAATTGTCTACGCATACCGAAAGGACAAAACTCAAAATGTTAAATTATTTAAAGGAAGTTATAAGGTGTTGATTTTCGTCATTTTTGTCTTTATAGCTTTGTATGGTGTTGTAAAGCTTAAGCACTTTTTTTAACACGTCGATCTCCATAAAACTTTTGTGTTCTATTGACTTCCGCTTCAAAATGAACTATATTTGGTAAAGTGTAAATTTCAAAAACAAACGAACACGATAAACCATGAAAAAATCATTTTTATTGTTTTTAGGAATGCTTGTTCTCGCGCTAACACATGCAACAGCTGGAGTTTTAGTAGTCCAAGGAAAATACCTTTCAAAAAATTTATATGTTCAGAATAGTATTTCAGCGAGTGGTGTGGGTTATTGTACCTATGAAGTCCGAATCAACGGAAAGGTTTCTACGGATGAAATCAACTCCAGTGCTTTTGAAATTGATTTTGCTGCTTCTAATATAAAACCGGGTACACCTGTGATTGTTGAGATCAAATACAAAGATGATTGTCAGCCAAAAATATTGAACCCTGATGCCTTAACACCACAATCCACATTTGACATCATTGATATGGCTATCACTAAAAATGGCTTGTTAACCTGGGGGACAAAAAACGAAAATGGTTCCCTACCTTATATTGTTGAACAATTTCGCTGGAACAAATGGGTTCCGATTGGAGAGGTGCAAGGTACAGGGTTAGCAACGGTTAACAATTATTCTTTTCAAACCACCGCTCATTCGGG
>DASRRA010000357.1:0-5874 GCA_035696085.1 Bacteroidia bacterium
CATATTTTCCTCAAACCCTTTCGTTCCTCCTTTTAAGTTTCGTATCGTTGCATTTAAATCTTTCGCTAATGTTGTATCCATAAATAATTTACCTATTGTTCCTTTTCCCGAACGTATAGAATTCATAATAGTTGAAAGATCATCTGTAATTAAAGCTGCATTTTGGGTTGTTGTATTCAACTGTCCTAATATCTCATCGAAATCAATAGGTTTTAACGTTCTAATCGTGCCATCGTCTTTAATAGAAGGATTATCTGTAGTGCCGGGTGCAATATTGATGGTCTTGTTACCCATTAATCCTTCTGATCCAATAATAGCTGTTGCATCGTTCTTAATAAATTTTTGAACATCAGCATCTATAACCATATCCACCCTAACTGCTGTATCCGAAATAATGGTTATGTTTTCTACCGTTCCAACATTTATCCCGGAAAAACGAATGTTATTACCAACCTGCAAACCATTAACATTCGTGAATACTCCGTTTATTCTAAACACATTGCTAAACATGTGTTGTTTCTGACCGATAAAATAAATACCCGCAATCAGCAGTACTACACCTGCTATTACAAATACACCTAGCTTAATTGAATTACCTGTTTCTTTTTTCATTGTATTATTATTTATTCAAAAAAACTTTTTATTTCTTTTGTGGATGAATTCTTTAATTCATCATAAGTCCCCTCACCTATTATTTTACCTTCATGCAATACAATGACCCTGTCCGCAACAATACGGGCACATTCCATGTCATGTGTGATAATAATGGACGATGTTTGATATTTCTTTTGAATGTTTAAAATAAGTGTACTGATTTCTTTTGATGTAATTGTATCCAATCCTGTTGTAGGCTCATCGTACAACATTATTTCCGGTTTCAAAATAAGTGTACGCGCCAGGCTTATCCGTTTCCTCATACCTCCTGAAAGCTCAGATGGCATCTTATCTATGGCTTCTGCTAAACCTACATTTTCTAAGGCCTCTACAACCAATGTATCCATTTCTTCCTGTGATTTGGATTTTGATTGCCTGCGCAGGGGAAATTCTAAATTTTCCCTCACCGTCATTGAATCATACAATGCACCACTTTGAAAAAGAAAACCAACCTTTGTTCGCAATTCATTTAAAGCCTTTGCATTCAGGTCCATGACATCCTGATTCAACACCTGTAATTTGCCTTCATCAGCAATGATAAGCCCTACTAAACACTTAATCAATACTGATTTTCCTGTTCCTGATTTACCAAGAACCACGAGATTTTCTCCTTTATGAAGTTGAAGGCACACATCTTTCAAAACATGATTTTCGCCAAATGATTTTTTCAATTGGTGAATATCAACAACTACTTCATCCGTATTCACATTCTGTGTTTCCACCTGCATTTCATTTTTTTGTTTCATCATTATTGCTGGTTAGGTAAACATACTGGTTATTTGTACCGCAATCATATCCATCACAAAGACTAACAAAGATGCAATTACTACAGCTGAATTTGCAGCTGCACCTACCCCTTCTGTTCCTTTATTAGAGTTATATCCTTTATAACAGCCGATAATACCGATGATAAAACCAAAGAAAAATGTTTTAATAATTGCAGGATACACATCTATAAAATCAAGAGATGCGAATACCTGAGTGAAAAAAAAATGCAAATTGACTTTGCCTGTTATGTTTATACCTACATAAGATCCATATAAACCAATAGCATCAGAAAGAATAGCTAGAATAGGGACCATGAAAGTAGCCGCCAACACGCGTGTAACAACCAAATACTTAAATGGATTTGTTCCGGAAACCTCCATGGCATCTATTTGTTCGGTTACTTTCATAGAGCCTAGCTCTGCTCCAACTCCAGAGCCTATTTTTCCGGCACATATTAAGGCTGTAATAACTGGTCCTATTTCTCGAATGAGTGAAACCGCTACCATTCCAGGTATCCAGGATTCAGCGCCAAACTCAGCCATAGTTGGCTTTGCCTGAATTGTAAGAACAAGCCCCATTATAAAACCTGTGATTCCAACAAGACCGAGAGAGCGAAAACCTATCAAATAACACTGTTTCCGAAATTCTCTGAATTCATAAGGTGGTAGGAAAACTTCTTTAAAAAATCGCCCGACAAACATCGATATCCCCGAAACTTCTAAAAAGAAATTTTGTTTATCCGGGAATAAGGAAGTGCCCGGCGATTTTTCTTTAACTTGTTCTTTATTCATATAATGAGTTTAAAATCTCAAACCAACCGTACCTTGCATCCAAACATTTCTGTATCTTGGAAAGGAAGAAGTTCCATCGCCATTATTGTCTTGCAAATCCCAGCCTACACGTCCTGAAATGATCAAATGTCTTAAGATGTAGAAGTCAAGACCTGTTGTAATACCTAAGGTGTTTTTGCGAATATTGTCATTCTCAATCTCTTGTTTCTGGATAAGAGTTGTTGTTGGTGATGAAAAACTTTCTTCTCTGGCGGTCATGTAGGAAAATTGTGGTCCTACAACCAATGATAAAAAGCTTACCGGTTTTATCTGCAACAATACAGGAATTTCTAAATGATCAGTTCTGCGGGTATACGAAACAGTGCCGGTTTCCTGGTAGCTGGTAGCGGCAAATCCTTTTTGTGCAAACAGCACCTCTGGCTGTATACCTAAATATTTACCAACCGGGATCGCAATAAAACCTCCGCCAACAAACCCTGCAATTGCCTCAGGGCTATTATCATTACCTTTTGTATCATAGATAGAAGAAACGTTTAATCCTGCCTTTGCACCAAAATGAATTTTTTCACGGCTGTCATCTTGAGCATTTATGTATGTTGATGCAACTAATAATGCACCTGCGAATATTAGAGATATCTTTTTCATGACTTTGAATTTTTAATGTTAAACATTTGAAAACTTTTCCTGGTAATGGCAAATTCATGCCATGGAAACTTTAAATAGTGGTTGTTGGATTACCAATAATATAAGCCTGTTCCTGATAAGTGACAAATCGTTGATTGATTTGCAATGTAGAATAGCTTGCACATCCTGTGGTAAGTTGCATGCAGAAAAAATATCATTCTACTTTCCCTTTCTTTATAAATGTAATAGTAATAAGTGTTAGTGCAACTATTAATATGAGGTGAGATGCAAAACTCATATGAAACATAAAAAAACAAATGGACCAACACACTATCAACAGAATGGCTATTATGTAATTATTAAAAGCACTTTTCATGATTTCTAAATAATGGTTATATCCTATGTATTAGAAATAATATGCCCAGAATCCTTTCACCATCAATAGTATATAAACAGGGGTTAAGCGATGTTTACGAAAGTAGTGTCGTTTTGATTTGATTTAAAGTAGTAGAACTTTATGCTCAAGGTGTTGCGAAATTTACTTTTTTAACTCCAAATTACCTTCTGCTTCGATTTCTATAGGAATCGGTGTTGACGTCGATTTGTTTACCATATGTTCTGTCATATTCGCTTTCAAGTGCAGTATATAATCTGTTTTATCATTATCCGTCAAAATTTTGGCAATGGTTTTTAAAGGCTGCTCCACTTTGATCTCCACCGGTATTTCCAGATAAGATGTAGATTCCGGTTTGATGGTCACAGTCTTGTCTATTGTTCCTTCGCTACTTAACGAATGGTCGCCTACCTCCAGCTTGTATCGAATATTCTGCAATTGCAGATTGATATTCTTACCACGATTGATAATTTCCAGTTGAATATTCGCCTCCAGCATCTTATCCAATAAATTAAATCGTTTCCTTTCCACCTTTACCACTTTAATCTGCGGAGGAATTGGTGTTGGAATGCGAATCGTTTTATTGTATTTGAGTTTCATATTTCCAAATATGGTGTTGTACACTACATAGCAATATACATCCAGGTCAGTTGAATCAACACTTTTTAACTTCGATAATATCTCTTTTAATTTTTTTCTGGAAAGGTCAATTGGCAGAACGACTGTATCTACTTGGTAACGTTCTTGTTTTAAATCCATCGGTACATGTTCTTCAATCAATTGTTTTTTGTTCAATTCAACCCTAAAAAACACACTGTCAATAGAAAGCTTATAAGGGCTTTTGTTTTGAACAATGATGTCAGCTTTGGAATGAATGGAATCACCATTTATAATGTTTGCATTTATAAAAGTCACCTTTGAAAGATCAGGAAGGATTAATTCTATTGCTTTTTTAGGGTTAAAAAAATAGAATAAAACTGCTCCGAGTATAATGATGATTCCAATAAAGATTAAAAAGAATTTAAGGACTTTGGAGCGTTTCATATAGGTTTGGTTAACGAATAGTTTAATGTTTTATAAAATGACTACATTCGTTTGATATTTCATTTATAAATCATATGCCATAGATGGAACATTGTTTGAATATGCAGACACTTAACTTTTTAAGATGAGCTCAGTCATTTCTTCAATACGGAAGCTACCTTCTATTTTTAAAGATACCTGCTCTGAGTTTATAGAGGACAAAGTCATGAAGTACAGTGCGGCACTTGCGTACTACACGATCTTTTCACTCCCTTCTATGCTTATTGTCATTATCGGCTTATGCGGAACCTTATATGGGAAAGCAGCAATTGAAGGTAAAATTTTTTTTCAACTCAATAATTTAATTGGTGCTCAGCCTGCATTGGAAGTGCAGCACATCATTCAAAACATGGTGCTGAATCATGATAGCTTTCTAGCCACAGTGGTGGGTATTATTACGCTATTACTTGGAGCGACAGGCATGTTCGGAGAAATACAGGACTCCATCAATACCATCTGGGGCTTAAAAACAAAACCAGAGAAAGGTTTGATCAAAATGTTGCTGAACCGCTTGATTTCCTTTTCTATGATCATTATTTTGGGTTTTATTTTACTTGTATCTCTTCTTCTCAATGTATTATTGCAAGCCTTTTTTCATGATTTGAAAAAATTGTTTCCCACTGATTTAATAGATAAGCTTTACATTATCGATCAATGTATTGTTTATGGAATCATCGCTTTGTTATTTGCTTTCATTTTCAAGGTATTACCGGATGCTAAGCTTTTGTGGAGGGATGTATGGGTTGGTGCATTTGTAACCACCATACTTTTTGTTTTAGGTAAGTTTGCAATCAGTTATTACTTATCAACAAATAAACAAATAACAGCTTATGGTGCCGCAGGCTCACTTATTATTATTTTGCTTTGGGTATATTATTCAGCCATAATTTTATACTTCGGGGCTGAATTTACGCAAGTGTATGCGCATCACCATGGTAGATCTATAGCACCCAATAAATATGCGATTTGGATCGAAAAAGATATTGTAGAAAAGAAATTTAATACCCAGATCAATAAAAAACCAATTCCGAAAAAAGAAAGCTAAATAACAACTCTTACTTATGGAAATTACTAAAGAACCATTTTATCAACGACTCTCACATGTTCTACTTTCGCTGTCATTAATTTTAATGGCTTTTTACCTTGGTGGCGATATCATTATGCCATTGATATTAGCTTCTCTATTCGCTATACTTTTGCGTCCTGTAGTTGTTTTCTTCAACAAAAAATGCAAAATCCCCCACGTGGTAGCTGTTTTAATATCGGTTTTATTATTCGTTATTTTTGTTTTGTCCATTATATTTTTTATATCGTACCAGGTGTCTAATTTCGTTGAGGACTGGCCAAAAATTCAATACAACATGCGCGTAAACTACGATCATTTACAGCATTGGATAAAAGATCGTTTCAATGTAAGCTATAAAAAGCAGGAGACTTACCTGGAAAGTGTGAAAATGGATTCGTTGAACAACAAACAGGCACTGGTGGGAAATACATTATCCACTTTCTCATCCACGCTCCTCAACATTGTATTAATTCCGATTTACACGTTCTTAATTT
>DASRRA010000358.1:0-14124 GCA_035696085.1 Bacteroidia bacterium
AAACATTTTGGAAATGTCCCAAGCCAATTGCGTATTCACGTTTGCGTTTTTCTGCCAGTAAATATGCGCTAGTTTGTTTTCTATTTCCTCCCAGCGGTGATCCAGATGCAAATTGTCAAAATCACAATCTGCTAAAGCAAAACCTTCATCCTGCCCTAAATCAATAGATTTATTTAAATAATAAAAGGCGGAGTCATTTTTTTTTAAAAGCGCGTAACAACAAGCCATGTTGTAAATATTTTGAGAACTTGTTGGCTCGTTTTTATAAATTTTTAAGCGGTGCTTCAATTCCAAACTGTAGTTACCAAAGGCTTTCAAAGAATCCATAATAGCCGATTCATTCTGTGAACGTAAGAGTTGAAAACAGAGAAAGGATAAAGTCAACAAAAGAAATTTTTTGTCCATTTTGAACTTATTGCAATGTATTAATACTCAGTAACTATTTTTTCTTTCGAGGTTCAAATTTTATTTCCCAATTTGCTACATACTCAGCCAGTGGCGGTAACCCAACTTCTTTCCTCCATTCATCTACCATTATTTCATCTTCCAGGGGAAACAACTCAAACTTTTGGGTTTGATCGTTAAAACGGACCTGGGAGCCATATTTCTGTTTTTTACCATCGCCCACCTGAACACGGTCATACATTAACGCATATTCTTCCCAGCTCGCCTCGTTTTCTTCACATAACTTTTTTATGATTGGCAAATATTTCTTTTGCTTTTCAGCATTTGAATGTTGTATGATCAGGAAGGCAGAGGAAGCTGCTATATTTCCAACATCGGAGATTTTGGGCCAACCCTTGTTGATAACTAGTAACTCAAATTCTTCCTGGTTCTCTTCATTTAGCTTTCTTTTCAGAAACCACAAGGCCTGCACAACGGTAGAGTTTCTCCCGGTTTTCTTTTCAGCTAAATCAATCTCTTTATAATAAGCCTGATCGGATGCCCTCATCTCCCATAATTTTTTTGCATATTCTAAATCCTTAATGGGTATCGGAGATTTTTTTTGCACCAGTAATGCTAGGGTATCTTGGAAGGCTTTCCATCGTAGATCGCTTTTCAATGGAACAAAATCCCGGTCAACTAAAGGATCTACTGAAATTTTTTGGCGTATGCTTAAATTCAGGTATTTAAAACAGGAATCATTTTGGCCGGTTAAGGCTAAAGCACAGGCATAGTTGTACAGATTAGTCTTGTTTGAAGGATTAATTTGATATTCCTTTTTGAACGCTTCAATTGCCCCTCTTAAATCTCCTTGTTCCCTGAGGCTGTCGCCTTTTGACAAGATAAATTGAACTTGCGCTTTACTAATGATGGCTGTTACCAAGAAGAAGGCAAGAAAATAAAATTTTAGTCGCATATGAGATATTTTAATTTAGAGCTCCATAAACCAGTTAATTCGATTCTACAAAAACAAATCGTTTGGCCAATTCTTCTAATTGGTCAGTTGAAATAGAACCAATAGAATAAGTTGCCAAATGAAATCTTTTATCTATTAATAGTTGATACGTGGCTTTTTTTCTTCCTTCTTGTATAGTGCCAAGTCCAATAAAGGTCCTATTTTCATTTAGCTTGCTTTCATATTCCTCATTTAAATTTAAATACCCCCAGTTCCCTATTTTGTAAATTTGAATAAGAATTGAATCTTCCTTAGTAACAGTAGTAGTGTCTGGCAAAAGTTTCATTAAACCATATGCTTCAGTTCCATATTTATTGGTTCCATCGCTTATGTCCATTAACTCTGTTGCTTGATGAGGTTCTATTTCTCCCTTTTCCAGGGCAGACTTAAGCACAGCCAAAAAATTGATCGTACTTATTGGACTTCCTAATTTTTGATGTTCAATTAAACGATAATAAGGAAACTGATGACTGGTGACATCCGAGTCAATGCCAATTAAATCCTCCGTAGGAAAACCGTATTCTTTTATAAATCCTAAAAAGGCATATACATTACTGGTATTGATTTTTTTTATAGTATCCGCATATAAGTCATGTGCTTTTGACCAAAAAGAACTATCAGCGTACTCCAGTGAATCTATAAAGTGACGTAATTTCTTGTTGTAATATACAACAGGGCACTTCGCATATTCAAGCAACTTCTCTCCCTGCTTTGTTTTCAAAAAGTCATTCAATACATTTATAGATCGTATGGAATTTAGCGAGCCGCCTTTATTAACAAGCGTCTTCAAATAGAATGCGCATTTGTTGTTGTTTTTAATGATAGCAGCACAAATAGCTGCATTATAAGCATCCCTACAAAATGGAGTTGATTTTACCAGCAAGGTGCTGTCATAATAAATCAATGCTTTTGAAAACTCTTTATTCGATATGCACAGTTCAGCTTTATTGATGTAATTGGAGTATCGGATGTAATTGGGTTGGGCGAAAATTAAATTTGCCCCAAATATCATCAAGACGAAGAAAATATGCGAAAGGATCTTCATAGTGTTAAAGTTATTCATATTCATTATTAATGACTAATCATGACAAAATCAACTCTACGGTTTTTCTTTCTTCCCTCCTCTGTGTCATTGGATGTAACTGGATTTTCACTTCCCAAACCTTTGAAAATAACTCTTTTTGAATTAATGTTTTTTGAAATGATATAATCTGCCGCAGCTTTTGCTCTTTTTTCAGAAAGTTCTTTGTTTTTTATTTCATCTCCAACGTTATCTGTATAGCCCCGTATTTCAATTTTCATCGATTTATTTGTATTCATTTGCGTCACTAACTTATCCAGTTCCGGATATGATTCATTTGACAATAAAGAATTATTTGATTCAAACAACAAACTTTTAAAAACAGATACCTTTTTTTGAGGCCAATAATTGTAAAAATAAATCGTAAAGCCTTTGGGAGCTTCACCTTTTCTCCAATAATATTCTGGAAAAGTAAGCATTAAATAATAAGTCTCACCGGCCTTTACAGGTATTGCAGCGGCATATCCGCTTCCGGGACCTGGACCTATAAATTTTATTTGTGAATATTCTGATAAGCCCGTTGAACCATTTTTTAATTCATTTATTGATAAGCAATACCGCTCAGGCTTAATTTTTTTTGAAAGTAGATCATTAATGCAATCATTACTTAAACACTTAAACAGCGCAAAATCATAATCATTTTTAAAATTTTCAGGCACGATATCAAATGTCAGAAGTGAGTCATGATTAATTTCCAATTTAAACCAAGCGAGATTTTTCTGTTCAATACTGGTTCCATTAAACTGTAATGTAAAATTAGAACCATTATTACGTGAAACATTCAAATTGGGGTTAATTGAATCGCGGATTTCAACGGGCACATTAGGGTTGGTTAATTCAATATTGTTTGTGGACTCAGACTTATAAATAATGCCCCATGCTTTTACATATTTTTCTAATGGCTCTAAGCCGACTTCCGTTCGTCTTTTATCTACATTAATTTCGTCTTCAATAGGCGCAATGACAAAATTATTTGTAATGGAATCTCTGGTTATTTGACTGCCATAAATTTGCTTTTTTCCTGTTGCTAATGCTACCCGATCTTCCAAAAGGGCAAGGTCATTTGCGTAAGCTTTTCCGTTTTTCACAGCCTCTTTCATAATTGGTAAATATTTCTGTTGTGTTTGTAAGCTTGAATGCTGAATGACCAAGAATAAGGTTGCGTTTCCTTTTTCTCCAATTACATCTGTGCCTAACCAACCCAAACTATCGATAATAGTTAGTATTTTAACCCTATTGATAGAATCTGCCTTATGAATATGATTCCAGAGACTTTTCATTTCTTGAGAACTCCGGCCAAATTTCTTTTCTATTTCTATTAGTTGTCCTCTATACGCTTGATCTTCATCATATATACTATCTAATTGCTTCATTAATGGTTTATTTAATTTGGCCTCGACCTCTCGTATATTCTTTTGAATATTGCTTAGTAGAGTTTTCCAACGTTTGTCTTTGTGCAACGAAATTAGGTCATGTTCCGTAGTTAATTGCTCATTGTTCGTGTAATGATCAACTAAAACAATATGATTTAAATGTACAAAAGCGCTATCTGAATTATTAGCTAAGGCCCATGCACAAGCTGCGTTATAACGATCATTCAGAGGCACTTTCCATCTTGCTTGCTTAAAAGCTTGTGAATAATTTAACGCTGAATTCTTGTAGTTTTTTGTTCGGTAGAAATGATCTGCTTTTTTAAGAAGGTTGGAATATGTTGAATTTTGACCAAAAGCGAATTGGCTTATTATAAAAAAAATTAACGTATAAAAAAGCTTCGTAACTTGCATTGTAAATCAATTTAATTCTTGCATTTCATAATGCTCAATTGCTTTTTGTTTAAGTGGGTTTGAACTCCACTCTTCCCATTTCCCAGTATACGGACTATACCCACATTTCAAAGGTTTGCTGTAAATATCGTCAGGCTTTTCCAAATATGCCCTACAATCGGTACAAATATGTCTAAACTCACAATCTTTGCAACCAGTTATTTCATCCTTGTTAATAGCCCAAACATCTTTAAACCCACTTTTATTCAGAGCCTGACACAGTGTAATATTTTTAATATTGCCATAGCTCTTTGACATGCTGGGACAATTTTTTATTTCACCGTCTACATTAACACTTATTTTTTGATTTAGACAGGTATTATGTGATAAAGATTCACTAAATAGTTTAAGGGAAGGGTTAAAATAGAAATCGTTTATCTGTCCGCAATGCTTTTCATTAAAAATTTTAGCTTCATAAAATCTTATAGGATGGGATTTACATAATTCATGATACTTATTCATTTTACCTGGCGGAACATCGTAAAAATCAATTCGAGCAAGAGGATAAAGATTATAAAATTTCAAAATTTGAAAATGATCCATTGATTTCTGATAAGGAATTATTAAATGTATTGAGTTTAAATGAATGTTCTTACATAAAACAATAATCTTTTCAACTTCGCTAAGCCCAAATTCACCATAAAATCGGATTTGCCAAAATCTACAGTGCACATATTCCAACTCCAAGAATAATTTCTCAAAATCATAGCTGGAATTTCTATTTATATCAATAATACAATTAGTTATAATGGAAGAATTATCAAAAACCATATTAAGCTTTGGAAATAGTTTCTGTTCTCGTTTAGAGCAGAAAAAACCAAATTCATTCTCCTTCAAAAAGTCGAAGTATTCATTTATCAGTTTTTCATTTTTGTTATCAAAATACTCCAAAATTTGCGACAATGTACGTCCTTTGAGTTTTGTCAAAATAAAAAATAAAGCATTTGGGATAAATCGAAACTTTTCTCTATAAACATCGCAAATGATACTTCTTTTATTTCCTTTCACAGGTATACAGTTTGCGAATAGATTGAATATTTCCTCTTCGTCTTTTTTCATTTAAATATTCTTGATATAGATTTATGAAAGGAGCGAACAAACATTTTGTCCGTCATTAAAGCTTCTGAATTATGCCATTTTACTAATGTTTTACTATCACCTGAGCTGATTTTTTCAAAATAGTGATAATGAATAGGTAGTTTTTCAACATCTCTTTTATTAAATCTATATCTTACTTTGTGGGTCATACTATTTTATCAATTCAATTGCGATTTTTTTTTCTAATTGATAGTTACATGGATAAGATACCATTCCAAATTGGCCAACTGGATTTACCTCCAAAAAATAGTATTTTTCGTCCGTAGAATAGATCAGATCAATTGATCCACAATCTAGATTCGTTAACCGCATAAATTTCTCAATTTATTCTTTATTTCCGATGGTAAATTAAAGGGTACTCTATAATTTTGTTTCTGTCTATTATATCTCCTAAAATCAACTTTAGTCTTTTCGTCGTTTTGCGAAAAAATAGCCATCGAATAAAATTTATTTTTTAGGAAAAAAGAACGAACTTCATATTTTTTTTCAATTTTTTCTTGAACTAATGTTGGATAAAAGAACTCAGGAAATAATTCTATATCTTTTTCAGTGATTACATTGGTATAAAGATTATAGTACTTGTTATTTTCTATTACTGATAAAGTATCACTTATGGGTTTTGTAATAATACCTAAAGAATGATTGACATAGAATTGCTTAAGTTGTACTTTTGAAGTGCAGATAATCGAAATTGGTGTTTCTAAACCAGAAGTTCTAGCTATTAATTGATGAATCAATTTATTATTGTCTGCTGTGTAAGAACTCCCCACTTTATTCTTTTTCTCAAGAATATGTTGAAACAAATCGCCTATTTTCAATACTTCCGATTTAAGATTTCTAGTTACTTTATTTTCAATTTCTTTATTCTTGAATTGTAAACCGATGCTATCAACGTCAAAAAAATTAAAAAAACCTCGTCTAAACCAATACGCACTTATTTGATTTGTATTGATAGACTTTCCGCCATTTACTGAAAATGTAATATTAACATCGGAAGAACAATTAATATTTACATTATCTATCTTTATCATATCATATTCATTTATGCGTAAATACTGAACTTTATAAAATCTAAGCCAATCAATAACATCATTTGTGCTGTGATCAGAGGATTCGCTAACAATTAAAACCATAATGTTTATTTCATCTAAACAAAGTGGATTCTAAAATTAGAATCCACTTTACTAATATTTTAATTGTTTCAAAACACACCACTACCACTTCCTGTATTACCATTTGTTGGAAAGCTAAAATGAATTGTTCGTGTATCCCCATTGGGATCACGCTCCCAAGTGCTACTCCCGCTGTAGGTATCCCCATTTTCCGTATCTCCTTTTATTTGAGAACCAACAGGTATGGTCACATCTCCACCCCTTATGTAATTTAGTTCTTCTTTTTTGAGTCTATTACTCACTTTTTCAAAAACCATTGTTTTCATTTTTCTTCCGCCGTTACCTATACCCAGCAAGGTGTTAATTAATATACTCATTACACTTTCTCGCAGTTAACGACTGTTTTAAAGGACAGCTCCTCCTCATTCTATGTGCGCAGCATAAAATAATACCCTAATAACCAACCATTGGCTAAACTAAAAAGGATTCGGTCTAACAGGTATACAAGTATATATCGGCTCAACGCCTTTTAAAAATTTATTATTTCAATACCCTCATTATCGTTTTGTATGCAACAAAACAGCATTTGAATTTTCCAAAACTATAGTCTCAATTTCTTAAACACCTGCTTTTTATAAGTCACACCAATTGGAAGAGCTATCTTTTTATCTCCAACATCCATAATACATTCATTCCCTCTGATAGCTCCCATATAATCAATAGAAGCAATAAACGACTTGTGCACTCTTATAAACCGATGGCTTTCCAATAACTCCATCAAACTGTTCATAGATGAATACACAACCGTTTTGAAACTGTTGCCGATAAGCATCACATAATTACCGGCGCTTTCGATATACACCAGATCTTTAAATTTTATTTTTACCTTCTGCCCACACGTATCGGCAAAAAAGAAATCATACTGCATTTGTTCCATTCTTTAAAATTTATTGGTTAGAGCACTTACATTATAAAATAAATCGATGCGTCTTCACCATCATCGAAATATGTTGCAAGTATAGACCGCTTCAAGGCCAAACGAAAATTTTCAGATTGAAATTATCTGGACAAATTGAGGGTGATTGTTACATGCACAGAACCCTTATGAATAAAGGGTTACAAAACACACTATACATCAACAATAATTTTGTTGAGTCCATTCATCAAAAATTACAGGTCAGACTCAAGCCTTTCAGGCTTGTACCTTCGTCGTAAAGTTATGCGTTAAAAGCTTCCTTCACCTCTCGATATCTCCAGACGTAGTCTGGGGCAAATGAGGTTAAAGTTGTGGGGAAAGGAAGGTCAGTGGAAGAAGACTTAAGCCTTTCAGGCTTATGGATGTATGAGTTGTAGAGGCTGGATTATTCCAGGTATTGTTTATCATGCTCTATTTCATTTTCGCTTAATAGTTTTGTCAGTTCTTCTAAAGAAGTGGTTAGGCGATGATGTGCCTCCTGATTTCTTACATAGCGAATAAGATTAAATCTTGAGTCCACGGAATAAGTAAAAGCTGCGTAACTATCCTGCCAACCATTAAAGTCAGGAAAGAGATTGTTTTGTTTAATAAAAGCTGTGCTTGCCAGCTTCAAATCTTTTATAAGAGATGCCAATGCAATAGTGGGATGCAGGTGCATAATAATATGCAGGTGATCTTCCACTCCATTTATCTGATGAACATAACATTTTCTATTCACCAGAAAAGCTCGCATAAATTCAAATAACTTTGTTCTTCCGGGTTTAACCATTGTATGCTGTCTGTATTTTGTAGCATACACCAACTGATAAATACTTTGTATGTAAGGCATCTTCTTAAAATTTCAAATTCCTCTTTATTTCTTTCCCCCCTTCTTCTCCCCAATCCTGAAAGGATTGATTCTTCTATTCACCCCAGACGACGTCTGGGGCTCGAAAACTCCCGCAAAACTAATTCTCGTAACGGTCAAGTCATAAAAAAAAAGAAAGCTCCGTAGTTTTTTACTACGGAGCTTAAAATATACTTCCTTACAAGCGAACCTTTACTCACCCACTTTAAAAAGTTTACCAGTTGCATTTTGTTTGCTGTTGGAAATTTTATAAAAATAAACGCCGGCTGCTTGACTCGCTATATCCACTTCATATTTTGCAGGAACGGTTTCCCATGTTTTCGAGAAGATAACAGCACCGGTTATGGAATAGATTTCAAGTGTCGTGGCACCTTCCCAATTTTTAAATTCAACATTAATGGTGTTGGTGAATGGATTTGGATACATACTCACATAGGTACTTGTACGACCATTTTCTTCTACTGAAACCAGGCTGATTGCTTTGGTTACCGCAGCTAGTGCATCGATACGGCCGTACCCGAATGTATTGTTCGGAATCGTACTTCCGGAAACACCACCACAGGTTTGTGTAGAAGTTAATTTAACTGCAGTTGATTGAATGATATCTTCAATGGTAGAAACCTTACCCGCTAAAGCTGGGTTTGCAGAAATGATCAGCGCAACTAAACCTGCTACGTGCGGACCCGCCATACTTGTTCCACTCATAAGCTCATAACCACCTCCGGGTATACAAGAATATACATCAGAGCCTGGTGCACTAATATCGGGGCTTAAGTGGTTTCCATAATTGGTAACCGGACCACGGCTACTGAAAGAAGACGCCGCATCCCCACTTGTGGTAGATCCTACAGTGAAGCTTCCAACAAAAATTGGTGCCGCTGTATTGATTGTGCTACAAGCGGAACCATCGTTACCAGCTGATACAACCACAACTACTCCTGCTGCACGCAAATTATTAACTACTTTTTCCATCGTTGCAAAATTAGAACTGTTGCACCCTTCTGATGTTGGGCATCCCCAGGAGTTGTTGATTACATGCGGTGATTTTGATGGATCGGCATTATTATCATTTAAATCAGTTGGTGCAAGGAAAAATTCAAAACACTCTACATAAGAAGTCAATGTTCCATTATTTGCATTCATGTTACGGCAACCCATCCATTTTGCATCTGGTGCCATCCCAATGTCGGTGCCACTGGCATTTCCACCTACCATTGTTCCCATAGTATGTGTTCCATGCTTCTGATCATCACAAGGCTCAGGTGAGTCTGCACCGCAAGAACTTCCGGTTGCATGAACCGCATCGTGCCAATTATAATTATGATTCGCTGTTGAGCCATTCCAGCCGCGGTATTTTGATTTGATGGCAGGGTGTTCCCAATCATAACCGGTATCCTCACCGGCTACAATAGCTCCTTTACCAGTAACTTTCAATTGCGACCATACCTGATCCGCTTTTGTTTTGGTGATGCCCCATGTACCTGCCATAGGGCTATTTTGAATTTCCTGATCTTTAATAGATAAAGGAGTTGTAAACGTTTTTGATACAACATATTTTCCGTTTTCGATGATCTGATCCACAGAGGCAAGTTCTGCAACGGCTTGTAAAGTCGCCATATCAGAAGTTACAGAAACAATGTTCACGACCCAAAATGAACGATAGGTAGCAGTTGATTTTGATAATAAACTAAGGATTTCTCCCTGGGAATGTTGTGCAGCCGCTTTTAAAGATGCATATACAAACTGACCTTTTTGTTCTTTGCTCTCCAGTTTATCAGCAGCTGATAAATCTGCTTGTTGTTTCAGTACGGCAACGTATTCAACGGTAGCGGAAGTCTCTGCTTTTTTTAATACGACCGGATCCACTTTCGATTTCCAGACGGATGATGTTTGTGCCATAGCTGAGAAAGACACCAGCACCAAAGAGATAAATTGTAATGTGTAAACCTTTTTCATTTAATTGTTTGTTGAATTAGTAATTAATTTTTGCGTAGGGTAAATGTAAATATACGCATTTAATCCCGTAAAAACCAGCATCTTTTATAACAAACACCGTTTCCATATTAAATAAACGAGTCTTGCAGCTTTAACTGCAGGGCTCATTCCTAAGAATTAGGTAAGTACATAGGGTCCATTGTGCCTCTAGTTCCATCCCAATGCTGGTAATACTTTCATCATTACACGCACATCAAAACCTAATTTTGGGTTATGATACCGATAAATGATTTGCTACACCAGATCAATGTCCGGATTCTGTATCTTTAAAAAATGAAAAACTTATTAAATCGACGAAAACCCCCTCAGGACAATCGACACAGACCGGATGGTTGTAGTTTTAAAACTACAAAATTGTAATTTTGGAAGTTATAAATTGAAAATTTGGTATTTCGTGTTAGCTGTGTCACTTTGATGACACGACGCTCGCTTCGTTACTAATATTTTATTGAACCACGAATGATTCAAATTTACTTCTTTTCGTTCATTGCTTTAAACTCCTTCATCAATTCCTCATCACTCTTCCCAAGGTTGGCAATCGCGGCTTTCGCGTCTTCTATATAAGGACCAGAGGTATAAGTCGCAAGAAATTTTTCATAAACAACTTTTGCTTTCGCATCATCATTTATATAATTATCTAACAGAAATCCCTGCAAATAAAGACTTTCACGCACATATGGAAATGCCGGATAAGCCGTAGTGATTTTTTCATAGGCATGCAGTGCGCCCTGATAATCACCAACAGCAGTCGCTATTTGTCCTCCTTTAAATAAATAATCAGCAGTAAGTGAGTCATCCGGATAAGCCGCTGCATAGCTGAAATATTGTTGTACGGCGGTACGAGCCAATGAATTATTCAACGATGGCGACACTTTCATTTTTGATTCTAAATCATGAATGACCTCCCGCTGTTTCAATCGGCCATCAGCATCTCCTGTTTCCGAAGTTTTTGAATTATTGCAAGAACAGACGATGATACAAAGCAATGCAACCGATAGTACAAAATTGAGCGTAGAGCGAAAAAGAAAATTCATAGAATAGACAACCGTTTATTTATTTGGGAATTGCATTTTATAAGACACACTTACTTTTCCTTTAGAAATATCATTGAGTTTTCCGGTAAGCAATCTTCGGCGCAACGGATTGATACGATCGGTAAATAGTTTACCTTCTATATGATCGTACTCGTGCTGGATAACACGTGCCGCGATGCCTTCGTAGGTTTCGTCAAAAAAATTAAAATGTTCATCATAGTACTGCAAACGTATTTTTGGTTTGCGGGAAACATCTTCACGAATTTTTGGAATACTTAAGCAGCCTTCATTAAAAACCCACTCTTCACCCGCTTCTTCCACTATTTTGGCGTTGATAAATGTTTTCTTCAAATTCATCAATTGCTCACGTTCGGCTTCTGTGAATTCTTCATCGTCATCCCGTTCACCACTTACGAATGGACTTGTATCCACCAAAAACAACCGCAAGGATTTACCAACTTGTGGAGCGGCAATACCTACACCAGAAGAGGCATACATGGTTTCATACATATCAGCGATAAGCTGTGGTAATTGTGGATCTCCTTTTTCAATATCAACCGCTACTTTGCGTAATACCGGAGTTCCATATGCTACAATTGGTAGAATCATATTTTAATTTATAAAGTAATTTTAGATTTGAGATGCTAGATATGAGATGTGAGACATTTTTATATCTTATATCTTACGTCTTAAATCTCATATTTCATGTCTTTTTAGTAAATAGCTTTGCAAAATAATCGTGGCACTAATTTCATCCACCAACTCTTTGTTTTGTCTTGCCTTCTTTTTCAAACCACTATCAATCATTGTTTGAAAAGCCATTTTGGAAGTAAAACGTTCATCCATCCGTTCAATCTTCACCTTTGGAAATGTACGCTTTAAATGCAACACAAATGGTTCAATGAATCTGGCTGAATCAGAAGGTTCATTGTTCATGTGCTTGGGTTCACCTACTACAATACAAACTACTTCTTCGTTTTCAACATAATTTTTCAAAAAATCAATTACATCTTTTGAATGAACTGTTGTAAGCCCTGTTGCGATTATTTGTTGCGGATCCGTAACGGCTATACCTACGCGTTTACTGCCATAATCAATTGCCATTATCCGAGCCATAGCGCAAAGTTAATAAAATTCAGAATCTTCCAAAACACTGCTTCATCAAACAATTAACATCTCAATATAATAGCTATATTTGCGGCGTTAAAAAACCAACTCTATTATTTATTATGCAACAATTAATTGAAGCTGCCTGGGAAAACAGGGAATTATTGAAAGAAGAAAAAACTCAACAAACCATACGTGAAGTAATTGAGCAACTAGATAAAGGTAAACTGCGTGTTGCAGAGCCAAAAGGAAATGAATGGATCGTAAATGAATGGGTAAAGAAAGCAGTTATCCTTTATTTCCCTATTCAAAAAATGGAAACCTTGAATGTTGGCATTTTTGAATTTCATGACAAGATGAAATTAAAAACCAATTACGAAGCCCTTGGTGTACGCGTTGTTCCGAATGCTGTATCCCGCTATGGTGCCTTCCTTGCAAAAGGAGTGATCATGATGCCAAGTTATGTAAATATTGGTGCCTATGTAGATAGCGGTACCATGGTAGATACCTGGGCAACTGTTGGATCCTGCGCACAAATCGGGAAAGATGTACACTTAAGTGGTGGTGTTGGAATTGGCGGTGTGTTGGAACCCGTACAAGCTGCACCGGTTATTATTGAAGATGGTTGCTTTATTGGTTCCCGCTGCATTGTGGTAGAAGGCGTGCATGTTCAAAAAGAAGCGGTATTGGGTGCCAATGTGGTATTGACCAAATCCACCAAAATTATTGATGTAACCGGATCTTCACCAAAAGAATACAAAGGAATTGTACCTGCACGCTCCGTAGTGATACCGGGATCATATACCAAAAAATTCCCTGCAGGCGATTTTCAAGTACCTTGTGCATTGATTATTGGCCAGCGTAAAGAAAGCACGGATTTGAAAACATCCTTGAACAATGCGCTTCGTGAATACGATGTAGCAGTATAATGCTACGCTCTTTGTCAACCTAACTTCAGCGATGGTTGAAAAGCTATGGCTTACACAGTAATTTATTTTAACTATTCAGCATGCACATTGCTTTTGATGCCAAAAGAGCTTTTTTGAATTCAAGTGGTTTAGGAAATTACGCACGTACGCTTATTAAATCGATGCATGCGTATTACCCAGAAAATCAATACACCTTGTTTACGCCACGAACAGTGGAAGATGAATTTCAAAAAAAAATACGGTCCACCAATATTCGCATACAGGAGCCTGAACATTTTATTGATAAAAAGCTGCGCTCCCGTTGGCGCTCATACGGCATGACACCAATGCTTACGGATAAAAATGTGGATGTGTATCATGGACTAAGCAATGAGCTACCTTTCAATATCCAACAGTTCAAAGGCAAAAAAGTGGTTACCACGCACGACCTTATTTTCCTGCGTTACCCGAAGTTGTATCCCTTCATTGATCGAAAAATTTACAATAAAAAATTCCGTAACGCCTGCGACAATGCAGATGTAATCATTGCCATCAGCCAGGAAACAAAGCGTGACATTGAAAAATTTTATTTTATACCGGAATCAAAAATAGAAGTGGTGTACCAAAGTTGTGATGAAATTTACTACTCCCCGCTCTCCCCTGTTCAAACAGAGAACACTATCAAAAAATACAATCTTCCGAAAGAATACCTATTATATGTAGGCACAATTGAAGAGCGAAAAA
>DASRRA010000359.1:0-6463 GCA_035696085.1 Bacteroidia bacterium
GTCTATTTTCATTCCCCATCCGTGCTTTTTTTACCTGTATGAACAGTCTGAATGGACACATTTTTTAAAGATCTTAAAGTGGTTGAGCTGGCCAATGTATTAGCCGGACCTGCCGTGGGTTTATTTTTCGCTGAATTGGGAGCTTCTGTCATTAAAATAGAAAACAAACGCAGCAACGGTGATGTGACACGCAGCTGGAAACTGCCTGTAGAGGATAAAGACAGCAATTACTCTGCGTACTATGCTTCAGTAAACTGGAACAAAACCAGTCTTTTCATTGATTTAGAAACACCGGAAGAAAGGCAACAAGTCTATACGCTGATAAAAGAAGCCGATGTAGTGATATCTAACTATAAAAAAGGAGATGATCTAAAGTTGCAAATGGATTACAAGCATTTGCATGAACTAAATCCATCTCTGGTTTATGCGCACATTAGCGGTTTTGGGGACGATTCCTCGCGAACTGCTTTTGATTTGATTCTACAAGCCGAAACCGGTTTTATGTATATGAATGGAACGCCGGAAACAGGACCTTTAAAAATGCCGGTAGCACTGATTGATGTGCTTGCTGCTCATCAATTAAAAGAAGGTATTTTAATTGCCTTGATCAAGCGAATGAAAGCCGGAAAAGGTTCGTATGTAACGGTATCTTTAAAGGATGCTGCCATTTCCTCCTTAGCCAATCAGGCGAGTAACTGGCTCATGGCTGGTTACAATCATCAGCCCAGTGGCTCTTTACATCCCAATATTGCACCTTATGGGGAAGTTTTTACAACACTCGATTCAAAGAAAATGGTACTCGCCATAGGCAATGAAAAACAATTTGCAAAACTATGTGAGGTCTTAAACCGTATAGATATCATTCAAAACCCAATATATAATACGAATACACAACGCATCAAAAATCGGGAATCGCTCTTTAAAGTGCTGCAGGAAACAATTAGTGAGTATGCTGCTGAACCGCTTTTATCAAAGCTTATCCAGGAGGATGTGCCTGCAGGTATTGTAAAATCTGTTGAAGATGTATTTACTGATACAAGTGTTCATCCGCTCATATTGCGTGAAAACAGCTCTAATCAAGCGAGTCAACGGGTTAAAACAAGTATTTTCAAAATTTCTGAGGGATAACAAGGTATTCGTCATGAAAAAGAGGGTAATTTCCTTAATTATATGTTGTTTTTGAATATTTTTTATATTTTTGCTAATAACCATGAAGAACTAGTCTTATACATATGCGCAAAACACTACTTTCACTATTGTTATTGACAGTTCCGTTATTCGTATGTGCCCAGTACAAGGCCAATGCTAAACGAAAACACGCATTTTCCAAAAAACGAAATAAACCGCGAAACGAATATATCATCGGTTTTGGAGGTTCCAATTTCCTTGGTGAGCTTGGAGGAGCGAACCAGATAGGGACACATTTTGTAAAGGATATGGAGTTTGTAGCGACACGTCCTTCGATTGCATTAGGACTTCGTTACAGGCCAAGCCCACGCTGGGCGTTTAGTGGAGGCTTACATTACCTGATGCTGAGTGGGGCCGACCGGTTAACTACTGAGCCTTATCGCCAAAACAGAAACTTAAGTTTCCGCTCCCCTATAATTGAATTATCTGCGCAAGCTGAATTTTTTCTTACAAAAGAACAAATGGGAAGAGCCTATAACATCCGTAACGTGAAAAAGGGCGCTAGCACCGATATTCAGGCCTATGTATTTGTTGGTGTTGGTGGATTCTTCTTTAATCCTCAGGCGAAATACAATGGAAGCTGGGTAAACCTGCAGCCACTTGGTACAGAGGGACAAGGTTTACCAGGCGGATCTAAAAAATATTCAAGAATAGGTGTTTGCATACCTTATGGTTTAGGTGCAAAATACAATATTACCAAAGAATGGGCTGTAGGAATAGAGTTTGGAATCCGTAAAACATTTACAGATTATATAGATGACGTTAGCACGGTATATTATGATAACGATGCATTAAAAGCTGCACATGGAGAAAAAGGTGCTTACCTGGCCGATCCTTCTTTATTAAATTACCCGGAGAGCTTAGGTGGTGATGCTACAGGTGCTCAGCAAACGGCTGCAGGACAGCAAAGAGGAGACCCAAAAGCAAAAGATGCCTACATGTTTACGAATGTGACGATATCGTATAGAGTACCCTACAGACGTCGTACAAGATCTAAATTCTAACCCTGAATTTTCAATAGATACAATTTCCTAGTAAAACGAATTAAAATAAAAACCTCCGGAGTTCTCCAGAGGTTTTATTTTTTCTTAAAACGTAATTATGCTGATGCTAGAGCTAATTAATTTGTGATAGCGTGTGTCGGCGTCAGTTCGAGCGGAGTCGAGAACTGTGTGAAGCATAGAAAGCACCAATGAAAGCCTACGCACAGTTCTCGACTCCGCTCGAACTGACATCAGCGCGCATTCATCACTTAAATTCGAATGTAGTAGAATTGGAAAAACAAAAATCCATGTGTCTATATGGTTTCAATAATTAACCACATAGACACATAGATTTTTTGTTTCAAATATATTTAGAAACATGAGCCCTCAAAAGGATCAAGTCTTCTTCTAATTATGTACAAAAAAATTGTAGGTTTTGTTTGCCAGAAAGTGAAGTCTCTCTTCTGACTCTAAAATTAAGTCCCAGATAAACTCTTTCTTGTTTTTTGATAAGAATTCGTTGATGGAGTTGTTGACCGCCGCAACTTTAACATTTACACCATCAATATTAAATTTCATACCTGGCATAGGTATAAAATCAGTATTAAAATTTAAACTGTAAATACGGCCCTTTTGGATGTTGAAGACCCCAAGTACTGTAACACTGTTCGTCATACTATTCTGGTTTTATTGTTTAATTTCTCGTTTTAACAATTTATACAAGCCTTCTGCCTCCACACGATCAACTTGCAACGCCAGTTTTATCTCTCTACCATAGTAATCAAAGGCTAACCTTTCACCTGCTACCACCCAATAAGATTCATTGAAATTATCTATAAAAGAACGTTCTTTTTTGTCAATAATACGAAAATCTTTTATAAAATCATACTCATACACTTTAATTTTCCCCTTCCCTGCCACATCTCTCTTGTAAAAGAGCTTATTATCACGCAGTTTAATCTTTTCCATTCCAAATTTTCTCCACATATACGCCTTAAATATCTTGTATTCAAAATAGGCCCAAAACCCCAACCACACTATTAAAGCGACTTTCGTATTCTCATCGTGTATCATAAATGACTGCGTAAACACGATAACACCGCAGGCACTCCAGAGAAAAAACCAACAAAACAAAATGGTGCGCTTTACTTTATTTACTTCATTTAGAATGACAATGCTTATCTCCTGCTCTTTTCGCTTGATACTTATACGTTTACCGATATATTCCATCACTTTAATTTATGACGCAAAATTATTAATTAATGTGAAATAGCGATGTGAGATTTGAGATAAAAGATATAAGATATTTGCTATTAAATATGGAATATTAGATATACTGCAGATTGTATTAAAATTAATACTTTTATGATGCAGTTACTTATTAAATATTACCTATTACTTAACTAGAGATGCAGCGAAAAACAGAAGAAAAGGAACTTGGGTTTGGTACCAAAACATCAACGCAACGGACCCGGTTGATCAACAAAAATGGCTCATTCAATGTGGAACGCATTGAAGTTTCCAGGTGGCAATCCGTTAGCATTTATCATGCGCTCATTACCATGAGCTGGAGACGATTTAATTTTTTTGTATTCCTATATTTCATCATCATCAATTTGATATTTGCAGTTAGTTACCTGATTGCAGGTTTGGATGGATTGATTGGAATCCATGGTACTTCCTTCGCAGATCGTTTTTTAGAAGCCTTTTTTTTCAGTACACAAACATTCAGCACAGTTGGTTTTGGAAGAATCAGTCCGGGTAACCACCTTGTCAGCAGCATAGCTGCCATTGAATCACTTGCCGGCTTATTGGGTTTTGCATTGGCTACAGGTTTACTCTATGGACGGTTTTCACGCCCTGTTGTTCGTGTACTCTTTAGCAAAAATGCCATTATCGCACCTTTTAAAAATGGATCTGCATTTCAATTTCGCATTGCCAATAAAATGCGCAACAGCCAGGTGAGTAATTTAGAATGCCAGGTAACAGTAGCCAAACTGGAAATTGAAAACGGCGTTCCCATCCGTCGCTTTCGCTCATTAAAACTGGAGTTGAAGAGCATCGTTTTTTTTCCCATGAGCTGGACCATCAATCATGTTATTGATGAAGATAGTCCATTGTATAAATTGACTGCCGAAGACATGGAAAAAGCAGATGTAGAGTTTCTTATTTTGCTGACCGGCTTTAATGATACGTTCTCGCAAACCGTGACTGCACGTTATTCTTACACGTATGAAGAACTGGTGTATGGTGCCAGGTTCATCAGTATATTCGGGCAAAATGATAAGGGGCAAACCACCCAGGATTTAAATAAGCTCAGTGATTATGAAATTGCTCCCGTGCCCGTTGAAGCGATAGCGTAAAAATATTTTGTCTTGAAACAGGATAAATGTGCAGTGAATACGGAGCAGCGCCCGCCGGTGTGTGGGCCGATTATTCTTTCTTGAATTTTTTGTTTCTTTTTGTTTCAAGACAAAAAGAAAAAGAAAAAAGTCAAAAAATTACTTCTCCAGTAACCTCAGCGTATGCACCAATGATTGCTTACTCCTCCAATCATAATGACCTGGAATAATAAATTGGGGGTCTTTACATTTAGCTTGTACTTTCTTTATTGTCTTCGGCCATTCCATCAAATTCGCTTCTCCTACATATCCAAGATCCTTCGCATCGGTGCTCTTTACCAGACAACCACCATACAAAATTTTTTCCTTCTCAAACCAAATAACAATATTGTCTTTGGTATGCCCTTCGCCTGCATAATACGTCTGAAACTCATATCCTCCTACTGAAAAACTGGTATCCTTATACATCAGGAACTCCGCTCTTGATCGTTCATTTTTCACAGATATTTCATCCGTTTGTAACGTCGTAAATGTTTTTGCTCCTTGCTTGCGAAAATAATCAAGGCCTGAGGTTCTGTCTTCATGTGAATGCGTCGCTAAACACAAAATAATTTTTTTATGATGCCGGGCGCTTATACTATCTGCCAGGATATGGAAAGGAGAAGTATCCCAAGGGGAATCAAACAACACAACACCTTCCGTCGTAACCAGGTACATACCATTAGCTGGTTGTTTCTTTTCACCCATTAATTTATAGGTTGTAAAAATATAAAAATCGCCGGTGAGGTGCGTAATAGTTAGTTCTTCGTTAACGGATGGGGATTGTCCAAATGAAAAAGAAATGTAAAAAAGAAAAAGGGCAATAAGTAATTTTTTCATAATCTAAAAATAGTTAAATAGTCATGGATATTTATAGTGTTTACAATAGTTTGTTAATTTTTTGGTTGATAACATCCCAATTGTGCTTAAACAATGGACATAAAACCCCTTATATTTGTATCTATGAAAAAAATCGTCCCTTTCTTAAAAAACAAATACCTGTTAACATTGGTTGGCTTAACCATATGGGTATTGTTTTTTGATAAAAATGATTTGAAAACACAAATCGAATTTCGCAGGGAAGTTAAAAAGCTGGAAGAAGAACGTAATTACTATGCACGAGAAAATGCGCAGATTACAAGTGATCTAAAAGAACTCACCACCAACCCGAAAACAGTCGAAAAATTTGCCCGTGAAAAATATTTAATGAAACGGGATAATGAAGATATTTTTATAATTGTGGAGCAATAATGCCAAAAGTCTTACAGACTTTTGACATTTCATAAACAAGGCATTTCAAGCCCCTCTTCTAGTAGCGATAATTAAAAAACGCCTAACGTTTTAAAACCTTTGGCCTTCTAAAACTCCTTCGCAATTTCCTTTTTAATTACTTCAATACTTGGCTTCGTTGGTAATTCCGATAATTGCGATGATACACCAATTACCGCTTGTGCAAAATCCATAGCCGATGCATCCGCACTAACTTTAGTAGCCGCAATATTTATCAGTTTGATGGTTTCTTCTTTTGCTTTTACCACCGCTTCCCAGGATTTATTGCTCATGTATATTTGTTGAGACAAGTTGTGTTCAAACTCACTGCGTATCGTCTTTAACAGCTCCCCTTGGAAGTTGGCTGCACTTCCCGTTTTATTCAAACGCATCACCATTCCGTTGGGATTGATGCGCTCCAGGAAAAGGATCACACGTTCATATGCTTGCAGGCGTATAGGAGTTAACACCGCCTGGTTTGCCATTTTCACATCTAATACGCGTTTCTTACTTTCATGATCTAAAAAATTCTTTACGAGATAATAGGTTGTCAAAAAAACAATTCCCGCTGGTAAAATAATTTTTACGATTTCAAATGTTTCATCCATATCAACGATTCTTTATATTGTTATCACTCTTCTT
>DASRRA010000360.1:0-2107 GCA_035696085.1 Bacteroidia bacterium
GCCTTATGCGACCATGAATCATCAATTATTACAAACACTCAGAAAAGAATTTCACCTGGAATAAATTCTTTAAAAAAGTAAACAATGAAAAAACTTATTCTGGTCGCTTCGCTCCTGCTTGTTCAGGTTTTTATATACTCACAAAAGCCTCGTGCAAGAGATATCGGAATTCCTTTTGACGGAACAACCGGAAAGTTCAATGCCATTACTGATGTAAAAGGTGTGGAAGTTGGTTATAGCACGATCATTTCAGGAGAGGGAAAAAACATTCGGGGAAAAGGACCTGTACGTACCGGTGTCACGGCTATTTTACCAAGAGGCAGAAATAATAATCCTGTTTATGCAAACTGGTACACATTAAATGGTAATGGTGAAATGACAGGAACAACCTGGATTACTGAATCGGGTTTTTTGGAAGGTCCTGTGATGATCACGAACACAAACAGTGTAGGTACGGTAAGAGATGCTGTGCTAAAATGGTATGTAAAAACAGGGTGGTACAAGGAAGATTTCTGGTATACTTATCCAGTTGTTGCAGAAACCTACGATGGTTTCTTAAATGATATTTATGGTTTTCATGTAAAGGAGAGTAATGCGTTTGAAGCACTTGACAGTGCTAAATCGGGTTTTATAAAAGAAGGAAATGTAGGCGGTGGTACCGGCATGATGTGTTTGGGATTTAAAGGTGGCACAGGTTCTTCTTCAAGAATTATAAAAATTAAAGACTCTACTTATACAGTGGGTGTGTTGGTGCAATCAAATTTCGGGAGCAAAAGAAATCTCACCATTGCCGGTGTTCCTGTTGGACGAGAATTAATAGATACGTTGAACAACGAATTCAAGGCGCCGCCATCTTATCAACCGGGCGATGGTTCTATCATTGTAGTAGTTGCCACAGATGCTCCATTATTACCACACCAGTTAAAAAGAATTGCTCAAAGAGTTTCCTTAGGGATTGGCATAGTCGGTGGACGAGGAACAAATGGTTCGGGAGATATTTTTATTGCGTTTTCAACGGCTAATCCGGGTGCCTTTCAAAGAGCAGATTTTACAAAAGTAAATGAGTTACCGAACGACTTGATAAATCCATTATTTGAAGCCACTGTGCAGGCAACAGAAGAAGCGATCATTAACGCTATGGTGGCAGCTGAAACAATGGTGGGGATAAATGGTAATAAATCCTATGCACTGCCACATAAACTGGTAATTGATGTTTTGAAAAAATATAACAGGGTAAAATAATAGCGCCAAAAAATTAATAGAAACAATTGATTTAAATTATTGAAATAAACAATAGTATGGAAGTACATGCCCACACTCACACCGAAAGAAAAAAATGGACACATTATTTCTGGGAGTTTCTCATGCTGTTCCTTGCTGTATTCTGCGGATTTTTAGCAGAGAACCAAAGAGAGCATATGATAGAACACCAGCGGGAAAAAGAATATGCAAATGCCTTATATGAAGAGTTATTAGCAGACTCT
Organism: Bacteroidia bacterium; assembly: GCA_035696085.1. Classification (GTDB taxonomy): domain Bacteria; phylum Bacteroidota; class Bacteroidia; order 2-12-FULL-35-15; family 2-12-FULL-35-15; genus 2-12-FULL-35-15. Next base: position 1,485 of record DASRRA010000360.1, read on the forward strand.
GTTTCTTTTTACAATAAATTAAATGCACGATTGGAAAAAGAAAAGGACTGTGACTATTTGTGGGCTTATATAAAAGACAGTTCGTTAACCGATCTTTCAAAAGCATTTTACCCGGCGTACACAACGGTATTTTATTTGATCAACAGCTACGCCTTTGAACCCAAAGACGGAGTGCTTGATCAACTCAAAAGTTCAGGTTCACTCCGGTATTTCAAGAATGCAACCTTGCAAAAATTATTTGGTGATCTTAGTGTCTGCATAAACAATGTCCGCTACAGGAATGAACAGGAATACCAATTCTTTGCCAATCCAATTAAGCCATTTATGCTAAAACATTATGATTTTAAATGGCCTGATGAACTTCGCAAAAAAGATCAAAACGCATATTATTTAAATCTTATTCGTGAATACAGAAAAAGTGGTTCTGTAATAAATGCAAATATCTTAAACCTGGCTTCTTTTGACCGCGGTGAAGCAACTAATATGATCATGTTTTATAAAACGATGATGGCCTCAAGCCGTTCATTACAAATGAATGACTACATTAATACCAACGCTAAACTATTACAGGAGCTTCGTAAAAATTATAACTTAAAATAAGATGGAAGTACATGCACATACTC
>DASRRA010000361.1:0-4286 GCA_035696085.1 Bacteroidia bacterium
TAAAGAGAACATGCCTGTTTCTGTTGTAAAACGTGATGGAAGTATCGTAAAATCAAGAATCAAAGAATTATTTACATTCGAAGGGTTAGGTAAAGTAAAAACAAGCGATACCATCACATCCGGAGAAATTGTAGCCATTACTGGTATTGAAGGATTTGAAATTGGAGACACCATCGCAGATTTTGAAAATCCGGAAGGATTAACACCAATTGCAATTGATGAACCGACGATGAACATGTTGTTCTGCATCAATAACTCTCCATTCTTTGGTAAAGAAGGAAAGTTTGTTACTTCCCGCCACTTACGTGATCGTTTATTTAAAGAATTGGAAAAAAACCTGGCCTTACGCGTTGAAGAAACAAATTCTGCCGACTCTTATTTAGTATATGGTCGTGGTATTCTTCACTTATCCGTTTTGATTGAAACCATGCGTCGTGAAGGATATGAATTACAAGTAGGGCAACCGCAAGTAATCATTAAAGAGATTGATGGTGTAAAATGTGAACCGATCGAGTATTTAACCGTGGATGTACCGGAAGAATCAGCCGGTAAAGTAATTGAGTATGTAAGTCAGCGTAAAGGTGACATGCTTTTAATGGAACCAAAAGGAGATTTACAACACCTTGAATTTGAAATTCCATCTCGAGGTATCATTGGTTTACGTAACAATATTTTGACTGCAACTGCAGGTGAGGCGATCATGGCGCACCGCTTTAAAGCATTTGAACCTTGGAAAGGTGTTATACCAAGCCGTAATAACGGTGTATTAATTTCTGGTGAACAAGGAACTGCGATTGCTTACTCCATAGATAAATTGCAGGATCGTGGTAAATTTTTCGTAGATCCGGGTGAACCTATTTATTCAGGTCAGGTGATTGGAGAAAATAACCGTCAGGATGATATGGTTGTAAATATTACCAAGGAGAAAAAATTAACGAACATGCGTGCTTCAGGTACAGATGATAAAATGCGCATCGCTCCAAAAATTAATTTTTCTTTAGAAGAAGCAATGGAATACATACAAGGTGATGAGTATGTAGAAATCACTCCAAACAGTATTCGTTTACGTAAAGTTTTATTAGACGAAAATGATCGTAAACGTCAAGAGAAGAAAATGGTCTCTTAAAAATCCATTTCATATACATATCCCCTGATCTTTTTATATTTTTAAATATAGAAGAGTGCCAACAAAAAAGTACCCCGACAGATTTTCGAATTTGTCGGGGTACTTTTTTTTGAGCGTGGAGCGTGAATATAGAGTACGGAGACCACTCTCAATTCTGGAGTCTGTTACCGATTTGTTTTTTTCTTTAAATATATAAACCCTCCTACTGAAATCAATCCAACTAAAATAAAAAAGTAAAAGGTAGTGTTAAAACCAAACCTGTCTGCTATACCCAAGCCCAATATCGGTGCGATGATATTTGCAATACCGTAAGAGATGGAATACAATGCAGAATATTGTCCTTGTCGTTCTTTAATTGGTTTTGATAAGGAGTAATTCATCATAAAAGGCATGCAAAATATTTCGGATAAGGTGATGACCAGAATATAAAACACAGACATAGCGAATAAACCGCCTCCCCAGTTTAAAATTAAAAATGCCGTAGGTGTGCATAAAGCTCCTACTATGATATAATGAAACACATGCTTTTGTTTTTTTTCCAACGCTGTAATGAGTGGCATTTCTAAAAGCACTACCAAAAGTCCGTTTAGACCCATTAGTATTCCGATCGTATCTTCGTTGTAATGACATTGCTTGTTGAAATATTGGGGTACACTTGCAAACAATTGGAAAAAACAAGTGCCGTACAGTGTTACCATTAAAATAAAAAACAAATAGGTTTTATCTTTATAGGCGGAGGATGCTCCTGATACAACAGTCTTATCTTGTTTTACTAAGCTCACTTGTGGCTTTGGTAAAAAGAATAAAATGATTCCCGCGGCAAAACTTGTTCCGGCATCAATGATAAACAGGCAATTGTATCCAACATACATTGCTAATAGGCCACCAATTGCCGGCCCAACAGAAAAACCTAAGTTGATTGCCAAACGCATGAGCGAAACCGAACGTGTTCTATTTTCTGCTGAGCTGAATGCAGCCATCGCTTTTCCAATAGCAGGACGAAACATATCCGCCGTAAATGCATACAAAAAGATGATCGTAGAAATAGAAACCGGGGTTTTTGCAATTAAAATGAACAACAAGATACTCCCACTGCTTAAAAGTGAAAAAAGCATGATGCGGGTGGTATCACTTCTATCGGTTAGCCAACCACCTGTATACGCTCCCAATATACTTCCAGCTCCATAGAAGCTCATACAAATACCAGCTTCGGCGATGGTAAAATGTAATTCGTTGGTCAGGTACAAGGATGTAAATAACAATACCATGGACCCGCTACGATTAATAAATGTAACGAGCGACAACATCCACACAGTTGGCTGAAGGTTGCTAAATGATTCTTTATATAAATTTAAGATACTACGCATGACTAAAAAATGATAACTATGAACGACATGGCAAAAAAAAATGCTCTTTACAAAAGAGCATTTTAATGATCCGCCACAGGCGAATGCTCTTAACTATTTATGAAGCCGGCTTTGTTTCACCCTGCAGCTTTAATCCTTCAGCTGATTCTAACATTTGTTGAATATCCTTTTCTGTAAAATGATCTTCCTTTATGTTTTCAATCATATAAAATACGGGACCGACTTTTTGAACAGTATAAAAATGAAATTCCGGCTCTGTAATACCCGATTCCCATACCAGGGTAGTAGGCTCTTCTCTAATATATCTCTTGAATTTATTTACATCATCTCCGGCAATATCACTTTTTTTCAAAGAAATGTCTCCTTGCCCTTCCGAAATCGATAACTGGAATTTTTTACCAACTTTTATTTCTGTAGCCCCCCATCCTTGCTCCACAACTTCCACTTTTCCGATGGATGAATCAGGAACGGTAATGGTTAAGGAATTTCCATTCACTTTTAGATTAAGTTCCATCATTCCCGGTTTGATTTTCACAACCTCTTTTTCTTTTGACTCACTGCAACCAGTAACGAATAGAATAACTGATACTGCTACTAATAAAAATGCCTTATTCATCTTATTAAATATTGGTGGATATGACAAATATATAGATTAAGAAACAATATAAAAAAGAGAAGTCCGAAATTTAATATGAATGGATACGATTATCAAAGGGTAAAATATTTAATTACATTCGTGTTCAATACGACCATTTAATCCTATTGCAATGAAATTCCGATATACGCCACATACCCTTTACTTCAAACATCCATTTAAAATTGCACATGGTACGCGTTCTTCCACGCCCATTGTAATTACCGAACTGGAGCATGAAGGCAAAACAGGTTATGGTGAAGCAAGCATGCCTCCATATTTAGGTGAAAGCCATGATACGGTTCTCGCCTTTCTTGAAAAAGTCAAACCCATCCTTCTTTCTTCTCCTCCTCTAGAAATCGAAACAATTATGAAGAAAGTGGATGCACTTGCTCAGGGTAATACAGCAGCAAAAGCATCTATTGACATTGCCTTACATGATTTAAAAGGAAAGCTGTTGAATAAAGCATGCTGGAAACTGATGGGGGCGGACCCTTCCAAAACACCCTATACAACTTTTACTTTAGGAATTGATAAACCTGAAATAATGGTTGAAAAGATAAAAGAAGCCCAGAACTATAAAGTATTAAAAGTAAAACTGAATGGGATAGATGATAAAACGATCATTGATACCATTCGTACACATACAGATAAGCCAATTGCAGTGGATGTAAACCAAGGCTGGAAGTCGAAAGAGCAAGCATTGGAAATGATTAATTGGTTAGCTGGGCAGAAGGTTATCTTTGTTGAACAACCTTTAGCCAAAAATGCTCTGAAGGATATGCAATGGTTGTTTGAAAGAAGTCCACTCCACCTTTTTGCGGATGAAAGTATACAACGCTATGAAGATATAGATAAAGTGAAAAACTGTTTTCATGGAATCAATATCAAGTTAATGAAATGTACCGGCATGCTGGAAGCCTATAAAATGATTCGGCATGCACGTGAAGTTGGGTTACGCATACTGATGGGATGTATGAGTGAAACCTCTTGCGCGATTTCTGCCGCTGCACAGTTAACTCCTTTTGTTGATTATGCCGATTTGGATGGTTGTTTACTAATGAAGAATGATTTTTTCAAAGGAATTGAGTTCATCGATGGTAAGATTACCCTAAATGAATTACCAGGTAATGGTGTTGTATTAAAAAAAATAGATGTA
>DASRRA010000362.1:0-3559 GCA_035696085.1 Bacteroidia bacterium
CCAAAGAATTTGGCAGGAAAGACAACATCCTGGGTACAATGGATTATAATGAATTAAATGATTACATCATTTCTGAGCAAAAGAAAGGATCAGACAATATTGAAATGTATAAGATTGAAAAATATCAACGCTTTGCATTTCCTTTTGCTACTTTTATTTTAACTCTAATTGGCGTGTCTTTAGCGAGTAGAAAAGTAAGAGGCGGCATTGGAATGCATATAGGATTAGGGATACTCATCAGTTTTGCATTCATCTTGTTTATGCGTGTAAGTACTACCTTTGCGGCCGGTGGGTTAATTCCTGCCTTGGTAGCAGTGTGGATACCGAATTTCATTTTTGCTTTCCTTGCCTGGTTTTTATTATCGAAGGCGCAGAAGTAAATCTTCGCGCTTCGACAACCGTAGCTTTAGCGTAGGTTGTAAAGCTATGCTTACGCAGTAGTGGTGAAAGAAATACCGATTAGAGCATTTTGTTTTCCCAGACAAACATATTTTTGAATTCTGATTTTAGATTGGTTGGTTCCCTAAACAATCCATACACACTTGAGCCACTCCCGCTCATAGCGGCATAAACAGCACCTTTTGCGTACAACTGTTCTTTCACCGTTTTAATATAAGGATGCGCGGCAAAAACAGAGGTTTCAAAATCGTTTTGAATGTAATGCTTCCATTTGTCTATAGGCAGTGTAAGTATATCTTCTTCTAAGGAACGGCTCGGTTTAGTTGGTTTTACCATGCTATAAGCAGTACTGGTATTGACATGAATATTGGGATATACCAATGCAATAAAATAGGAACTCAAATCTAAATTAACAGGTTCATAGGTATCGCCCTTCTCTTCCGCAAATACGGGCTTATTTGAAATAAAAAAAGAACAATCGCTGCCCAATTGTCTGGCATAGTGATGCAGCTCTCCCCAGGAAATGCCCAGCTCAAATGCATCATTCAACAGCTTTATAAAAAAAGCTGCATCTGCCGATCCTCCGCCTAATCCGGCTCCGATGGGAATATTCTTTAGCAAATGAACAGTTACCGGTGGCATGAAATAATCTGCACGAATTAAGTGATAGGCCTTGCAACACAAATTATCTTCATTAGTTCCGGGAATTGAAATTCCGGAAGAGGTAAACTGAATACCTGTTACACCTTTACTTTTGTTTTCAATTACTTCCAGGGCATCCTTCAATTGAATGGGATAAAAAACACTTTCCAGGTTGTGGAACTGATCGGGTCTTTTTTCAATGATGTTTAGCCCTATATTGATTTTGGCATTTGGAAAAGTAATCATCCTCTTATATAAAAAAAGCTTGCCCCAATATGCTGAACTTCAACCGAACTGCGTCCGCAGAAGCTTTAGCATGGGCTGTGCCCGCCGAAGCTTTAGCGAAGGAGGGCAAGCCTTTTTAATTTAAATGTGTCTTATTTTATTTAATATCATTCATAATCGCGATTGTTTCATTCAAGTAAATATCCTTTTTAAGGGATTTGTACCACTCCTTCGCTTTGTTTGTTTTTACGGTATCGCTGCCCATTGCTGCTACATCCACTGCTAATGGAAGCACTTCAACTCCCGGAATTTCTTTGTCCAGGCTCTCCAATTTCTTTACTTCCGCTTTGTATACTTTCTGATCCGCCAGGTATTTATCATAATTCAAGGATACCATGGTGTTGTCTTTTTGCTGCTTGAAACGTTTAGCCGCTTCTGTCAACACTTCAAATCCTGGATTATTTTTCACACGGTTTTCGCTGCTGGCTCTCAGTTTATTGACCGAATAAGACGGTTTCAATACACTGTAGGTTGCAGGCGGAATTTCATCCCAGGTCATCGGATAATCCTGTTCTTTTTCCCCCTGATCCAATAAGTAGTATGGGTCTGGCAGTACAATATCAGGGATCACTCCTTTTAATTGTGTTGCTCCACCATTCACTCTGTAAAATTTTTGCATGGTAATTTTTACCGAACCTAGTGGTTTGATGTCATCATATTTTTTTGGCGGTAAATAATCATCCAGGTCATAAAAGCGTTGAACGGTTCCTTTTCCGAAGGTCGCAGGAGATGTTCCCACAATTATTCCACGGCGATAATCCTGCATGGCTGCCGCCAAAATTTCGGATGCCGATGCAGAGTTCGAATTCACCAGTATGGTTAGCGGTCCATCATAAAAAACACCGGCCTCTTCATCTTGTAATACATTGGCTAATGCATTTTTTTGTTTTACTTGGACAATTGGTCCTTTATCAATAAATAAACCCGCCATCTTTACAACATCCGGCAAGGAGCCTCCACCATTGTAACGAAGATCCAGTATAACCCCGTTTACGTTTTGATCTTTCAGTTTCTGCAATTCGATTTTCACATCAGCAGAACAGCTTCTGCCTCCTCTCCCTGTAAAATCAGCATAAAACTCAGGTAATTTGATATAACCTAATTTCTTTTTCCCTTTTAAAATGACCGATTGCGCATAGGTGTCTTCTATCACGACAATATCCCGAATAATTGGAATAACAATAACACTTGCATCTGGCTTCTTTACGGTTAATCTAACTTCTGTTCCTTTTTTTCCTCTGATCAACTGAACCGCTTCATCCAGTCGCATATCAGTTACATCCACCGGATCCGCAGGCCCTTGCGCCACTTTCATGATCACATCCCCGACTTTTAATTGTCCTTGTTTATAAGATGCGCTTCCCACAATAATGTTGGCCACCTTTATTAATCCATCTTTCTCTTGCAATTGAGCACCAATACCTTCGAGTTGGCCTGACATACCAATATCAAAATTCGCTTTATCCTTTGGTGCAAAATATTCCGTATGCGGATCATACATCGCTGTTACCGCATTAAAATAAGAAGCTAGTCGATCATTGCGGTTCAATGTTTTCAGGCGTTTAAAATAATCGTCATTGCTTTTCAACACTTTTGCACGTGCAGCACTATCCAACTCCGTTTTTGTTTTGAATTTAAATGTTTCGTCTTTTACTTTTGCAGTATCATTTCTCTGTTTGGCTTTCTCTTGTTTTTCAGACATGTCTACTATTTGAACCAACGTCTGGTATTTCATGGATTTATACCAGGCATCTTTCAATTCCTCCTTGTTATTACAAAACGCCAATTTCTCAGGATCCAATTGAAGCGAATCATCTTTTGTAAAATCAAAAGGCTTTGCCAATGCTTCTATGTAATATGCTTTTGCTTCAGCTACACGTTTATCAATAATTTCAACTGATTTATCAAAAAAATTAAACTCCCTGTTTTTGATGTCATCGTCGATGCTGCGCTCGTATTGTTTCAGTTCTGCTACATCCGATGCGATTAAAAATTTCTTGCTGTAATCCAATCGCTCCAGGTATAATTTGAATACTTTCTCCGAAAAATCATCATTCATTACCAAAGGAGAATAGTGAAATTGAGAAAGACTCTGCATCAGCGCCTGATCAATTGCTTCTTCTTTCTGGGAAACAACAACCGGGCGATTAATATATGTATAAGAAGCCAAAGCGATGGCTAAAACTGGTAAAAGCAATAATAATTTCTTGGACTTAGACATAGTTATGATTTT
>DASRRA010000363.1:0-2055 GCA_035696085.1 Bacteroidia bacterium
GCTTGCAGATTCTTCTTACGAAATGATAATTGTAAACAACAACCAGCTGAGCATTTGGAATTACAAGGGACATAACTGGACGCACAGTGAAGTACAATCCTTTACCATTGATGGATTTTTTGATTTATTTGAAAGGAATCATCAGTTGTACGTCTTGCTGAGCAATGGAAACGTGCACAAGGTAACTCCTCAAAAAATAACCACAACGCCAGAAATAGTGACGAACAAACAGTTGAACGAATATACATTAATCATCAACAAAAAATCAAACAGGGTTCAGCTCATCAAGACAAGTGACTTAAGCGAGAACAAACCCTTAAACGAATTAATTGAAACAAAGGCCATTTCTATTTTTAAATAAAAACACATGAAAAAACTAGCGCTAATTTTCCCCCTTTTCGCCTTCAGCATGACTGCTATGGCAAATGATTTAACAGCTACCGTAACGAATCCCACTCCTGGAAAATCAGATGGTGGTATTGATTTAACCGTAAGCGGCGGTGTTGCACCTTATACATACAGTTGGGTTGGTCCCAATGGCAGTTTAGGTACATCCGAGGACATAAACAATCTTCCGGAAGGTAACTATACCGTTACTGTAACAGACAAATACTGTGGCACGGCGAAATTAACAATCAAATTACCGTCATCTACTGTTGGCATTTCAACGGTTTCCAACCAACACAACGTATCTGTGTCGCCTAATCCGACAGCCGACTTATTTACTATTCATACGGATGAATCACTAAACAATGCCACTGTTATCCTGTTATCTATAAATGGGCAAATTGTTCAACAACACGAAAACATAAGTGGTACTGATTTTAAAATAGATGCTTCTTCACTCAACAGTGGTGTGTATTTTTTAGAGGTGATTGCTGAAAATAAAATCTCACGTGTTAAATTATTAAAAAATTAACATTTCTCTTCGCTTAATTACTAGACCTTTTGCTGATCCAATTCATTTAGGTATACGCCGGAATGAATTGGAGCAGCGCTGTTTATGGCATATACTCTGCCCTCTTTTATATGTTTTTTGCAAAAACGAATACACTATTGCCTGTTCACGCATTTTTTTTCGCAACAGCCGGGATATATAGAATTCTGTTATATTTGCGCCCCATATGAAAAAATACACAACCGATTCAGATAGTAATTTTAAAGTAAAAAAATCACAAATTCCAGGCTCCGGAAAAGGACTATACGCCAAAATTGATTTTAAAAAAGGAGAACGCATTGTTGAATACCTGGGAGAAATCATTACAGAGGCAGAATTAGATAAGCGAGCAGAGAATGATATTTACGGCTACGCCTTCTTTATCAGCAAAAAAAGATGCATTGATGCTTATTATACGCCTGATGCCATCGCGCGTTTTGCAAATGATGCAGCAGGATTAACAAAAGTAAAAGGACTAAAAAACAATTGCTGTTATTCCATTTGGAAAAACAGAGGTTGGATTGAAACCGAAAGAAACATCAAAGCAGGAGAAGAAATCTTCGTTAGTTATGGTAAAGAATATTGGAAAGACATCCGTTACAATATTGAACTAGAGAAAGAAAAAAAGAAACAGAAGAAGAAAGATAAAAAAGCGAAGAAGAAGGAGAAAAAAGATAATAAGAATAGTAAAAAGAAATAATCAGTGAGTTATTTCTTTTCTATTTTTGCTGCCTGTAATGTATTTAGCAATAGTGCCGCAATGGTCATAGGCCCCACTCCGCCCGGAACCGGTGTAATGTAAGATGCTTTGGCAGATACTTCATCAAAATCAACATCACCCACGAGTTTAAATCCGCTTTTTGTTTTATCAGAAGCAACTCGGTTGATACCCACATCAATAATCACAGCACCTGGTTTTACCATGTCTGCTTTTAAAAACAAAGGCTTTCCAAGCGCCACGATCAAAATATCTGCTTGCAGGGTCAATTCTTTTAAATTATGTGTATGGCTGTGTGTAAGTGTTACCGTACAATTTCCAGGATTGGAATTGCGTGTCAGGAGAATACTTATAGGTGATCCAACGATGTTACTACGCCCAATAACCACGCAATGTTTAC
>DASRRA010000364.1:0-1975 GCA_035696085.1 Bacteroidia bacterium
AATGAGTTAAATCGTTTTCGTAGATTTACGATTCTGAGCTCCACCCCTTTAGTTATATACTAATTGTTTTTACCCGATCCGACTTTTTAAACGTACGTAGTAGACCGTGGAATTTGTACCCTGATTTGAATATTGTTGATCAAAAATTTAGAACACAGCATAACAGCATCTATTTTTATGAGGTTATCATCTCAATACCTGTTAAGAACCCTTATGAAAAAGCCGTACCTGGTTTTGCTTACCCTGCTGCTGAGTATTCTCTCGGCCCATTCACAAGAAGTGATCAAAGTACAAGCATGCAGTGACCAGTTGATCGGTCACCAGGTTGACAGTCTCAAGAAATTATATTCTGATGATGGGTTTGTGCTGATGAAAGAAGCTTCCATCACAATGGAAAGTGAATTTGAAATGCCGGTGATCGTTCCATTGAACCAGGGAAGTCTTTATCAATTCGTTTTTATCGGCGATTATACCAGCCGCCTTTATGAAGTCCGTATGTTCGATTGGAGTGAAAAGCAAGTTGTCTTCAAACAAAATCACTGGGGTGATGTTGATGGCAATGTAATTTCTTATGAATACCAACCCCGGTTCTCCGAATTTCACATGATGAAACCTGTACAGGTTAACAAACAAAAGAAAAAGAATCTCTGCGGTTATGTAATGATGTTTAAGAAAGTGAAATAAACCACGATTTTCAGGATTTATTGGATTGATAAGGAAATCAGGAATGTGTAATCCTGTTATTGATCATTCTTTTGAATTGTAAACTTGATGCTCCGAAATTCATAAGCAATCCAATTTCAATTCCACCAGCTTCCAAATAATTTTTAGCCTGAGCAATATTTAAATCAGATAATTCCGTTGCAGCTTTTATCTCAACTGGAACTTCTTTCTCAACTAAAAAATCAACTCTTCGTATTCCAACTTGCTCACCTTTATAATAAACCTTTATTTCAATTTCATCTTCAAAATAAACATTCTGTAATTTAAACTCGATTATAAATAGCCCTTGGTAAATATATTCGGGATATCCTCGTCCAAGTTTACGATGAACCTCCATTGCGCAAGCAATTATTTTATATGTGACTTCCTCATGCTTCATTTCACGTCTTTAATCAAGAATAGAAATGTTCAGCAATAAGTAGTTTACCATATTTTCCTCACCAATCCTTTCAATCCGGAAAATCCTGGTTTATTGCGCTAACGAGATCGTAATCTGCATACCCGCCCTTGTATTTGTGATCGGCGCGGTGGTAGCGATCTTTGGAATGGTCCTTTGCTGCTGGAAGTATAATGTTGCTCTTATGCGGCTGTTAACAACATAATCAATAGTTGGATTAATATTAATTACTTTTTGTCCGGCTGTACCAAAGGCTGCATTCTGATCGAGCTTGCTATTAGCAGTAGCATCATCGCGCAAACTGAAATCAAGCTTGAATGTAACGTCATTATCCATCTTGCCTTTTGTGAATGGCATCTTTTTGATCAGTGGCATTCCTCTTACGGTCCAGTCGGCACCGATGGTCAATTCGGTAGAACGGTTTTCTGCTAATTGGTAATCGATAAGACTCAAACTCAACTGTCTTGATTTACGGTATTCCATTCTTGCGGTCAGCCTGTTTGTAAATGTCATATCAATTGAAAACAATGGACTGAACTCTTCCGTGATCGTAATATTGGGAACAAAGAAATAAGGAATGTAGTTTTTGGTCAACGGATCAACAAAGTAAGGGTATCCATAATGGAAGGGATCCTGGAAGAATAAGGCCGAGTTATAACTGTTCATACTTAAGGTACTGCGGTATCCATGACGTATCATGATATTTGTAAATACCTTTTCCAGGCCTTTTATATTCGTTGCATTGTAAGTTATATTCCAATTTGGTTTTGCTTTTAAACCGTTGAAAGGATTTGCGCTGGTCTTCGGGTTTGAATTTTTTATCAGCGAGATACTCAAAGGATCTTTATTTGTGTA
>DASRRA010000365.1:0-10544 GCA_035696085.1 Bacteroidia bacterium
GTGGCAAATAGTTTATTCTCAGCAAACACTTCGCTCTTGCTTAACATATTCATGATGGTGGATTTACCCACATTGGTGTATCCTACAAGTGCCACGCGAATCATTTCACCCCGACTCTTACGTTGCGTCTCCATTTGTTTGTCAATGGTTTTCAAACGTTCTTTCAAAAACGAAATACGATCGCGAACAATTCGTCTATCCGTTTCAATCTCTGTTTCACCGGCTCCTTTCATACCAATCCCTCCTTTGATACGATCCAAGTGGCTCCACATCTTTGTTAAGCGGGGCAAGAGGTACACGGATTGTGCTAGCTCCACTTGCGTTTTTGCATGCGCCGTACGTGCACGTGCAGCAAAAATATCAAGGATTAGACGGGTTCTGTCAACTACTTTTATTTTTATTTCCGGAGTTGTGTTGACTGCTTTCTCCAAATTGCGTTGTTGGGCAGGTGAAAGCTCATCATCAAAAATAACGAGGTCCACTCCATTCTCTGAAACAAATTTTTGAATTTCGTTTAGCTTTCCTGTACCAATAAAGGTACGTGAATCCGGATGCTCCAAACGTTGGGTGTAACGCTTCAAAACGGTTGCACCAGCTGTTTGTGTTAAAAACTCCAGTTCATCAAGGTATTCCCTCAATGTATCCTCATCCTGACTTTTACTTATTAAACCAACCAGAATGGCAGTTTCTTGTTTTGTTGCGGTATCAAACACTCTCGTAATTTATTTTTTTAATGTTTCCAAATAAGTTGCAACAGCTTGAATTTGCTCTTCGGTTAATTGTCCCTCAAAAGCTGGCATTGTTGCACCTTTCCCCTGTTTAATGATTTCCACTCTCGCCTGAATATCCATTGTGGAAGTTGCCAGATTTGTAGCATCCATTAATCCCAACGTTCCATCTTCTCCATGACATTTCATGCAGTTTGATTCAAAAATCATTTTCCCATCCGCTACCTGTGATACATCACCAGTTGTTGTGTTTTCTGCTGGTGCCGGCATTGAACTACGCTTTTTGCTCACTTCCGCCATACCATATGCTCCAACAATCATTATAAATGAAAGTATTGCAAGTGCTTTGTTTTTTTTCTTAAAACCAATTACTGCTACTGGGATAGAGGCAAACACCACCAGAATTTTAATGATCAGTAACGTGCTAATCGCTGGAATTTGTGTTAGCATATAGATTCCCGTGATTAAGAATAAAACACTAATAATCATTTCAGGAACCTTTACCGTTTTGATAAATTTTGCTAGCCCTTCTTCTTTGTTGGCAACCAGTAAAATGGTTTTAATTAAATAGATCAGCAAAAATAAATTTACCGAAATCAAATGGGTGTAAACTATACTCTTATACATGTCTGTCTTTTTTTGTGCCTCAAAAGTACTAAAAATCGGTCAAACTTACTTTTCTTATACTTATAAGTATAATTGATTTAAAATGCTATTTTTGTTATCATTCAATTTTTGGATATGCCATGCAATTAATCCACTCCTATTCCTGACCCCACGCCTATGAAAAAAATCTACCTGCTCCTTCTTTGTTTATTTAGTACAAAGTATTTTATTGCTCAGGAAACATTTCCGATCAATAGCACCACAAACCCAAATCACACCATCTATGCATTTACCCATGCAACGTTGGTGGTAAGCGCAGAAGAAAAAATAGAGGATGCTACCCTAATCATCCAGGATGGTCGCATTACTGCAATTGGCGCTGCTTTAAAAACGCCGGGCGGAGCAGTGGTTTATGATTTAAAAGGGAAATTCATTTATCCGGGATTAATTGATATCTACACCAATTATGGATTGGCAGAACCTAAACGGGAGAGCAAAAATCCGGGACCTCAAATGCTGTCGAATCTTAAAGGGGCCTATGGCTGGAATCAAGCCATTAAATCAGAGACCGATGCTTCCCGTTTATTTAATGCAGACAGTAAATATGCAGAAGAAATGCGTGGTTTGGGTTTTGGAACAGTTGTTACTTTTCAAAAAGATGGAATTGTAAGAGGAACTGCAGCAGCTGTAACATTGGCCGACAGCAAAGAAAATGAAGTGATCCTGAAAGATAAAGTAGCGGCCATGTATTCTTTTGATAAAGGAACCTCTAGCCAGGATTATCCTTCCTCTTTAATGGGTGCTATTGCATTGCTTCGTCAAACCTACCTGGATGCCGATTGGTATAAAAATGATAAAAACAAAACAGAATTCAATATTTCCTTGCAGGCATTTAATGATTTGCAAACGCTACCACAAATATTTGAAACCACCAATAAATTAAATGTATTGCGCGCCGATAAAATTGCAAACGAATTCAAAACGAAATACATTATGAAAGGCTCTGGTACGGAATACCAGCGCCTGGATGATATCAAAGCAAGCAATTGCCAGTTTATCCTTCCACTTAATTTTCCCGCGGCGTACGATGTGGAAGACGCATACGATGCGCTGAACATTACACTCACGGAATTAAAACACTGGGAGATGGCTCCTGTTAATCCCTTTGCATTGGAAAAATATTTAATTCCTTTTGCGATCACCACTGCCGATTTAAAAGATAAAAAAGATTTCTGGAAAAATCTTCGCAAAGCAGTTACCTATGGCTTATCGGAAAAGCAGGCACTAAAAGCGTTAACCACAACCCCTGCAGAAATGCTTCACCTGAGCGACCAGGTAGGAAAATTAAAACCCGGTATGCTGGCCAACTTCATCATTACATCCGGAAATCTGTTTGATGAAAAAACAATTCTCTACGAAAACTGGATACAAGGAAAAATGTATCGCATAAAAGATTACAACTTTACAGATATAAGAGGTGTCTATGATTTCAGGTATGGCGACAAACAAGAGCAGTTAACCATAGAAGGTGATATCAATAAACCCAAAGGAAAGTTACAAGCCGATACGGCTAAAACACCTGTAAGCATAACCATTGCAGGCAGCTCTATTTCCTTTTCATTTAAACTAAAAAAAACAGATGAGGTTTTTCGTTTGAGTGGTGACTTCTCATCAGCCCCTGTAAAAATGAGAGGTAAAGGACAAAACAGTAAGGGCGAGTGGATAGAATGGAGTGCTATGTATAAAGCAGCCAACCCTGATGAAACAAAAACAGATACAACCAAGAAAGAGCAACCTGCTTTTGGAAAAGTAATTTATCCGTTTTGCGCATTTGGCAAACCATTAGAAGAGCATCAGGGATTCGACAAATACATAGAAAATTTCAAAAACCGCTATGATGCTATTCTTATTAAGCATGTGACGATTTGGACAAATGAAGAAGAAGGGATTTTAACCAACCAGGATGTATACATTACAGAAGGCCATATTGTACGTATCGCCGATGATATCAATGCATCCAAACTGGCTTTTGCAAAAGTAATTGATGGAACCGGTAAGCATTTAACATCGGGTATTATTGATGAACATTCACACATTGCTGTTTCCAATGGTGTAAATGAAGGTACACAAGCTTCCAGTGCTGAGGTTCGCATTGGGGATGTAATCGACTCGGAAGATATTAATATTTACAGACAACTTTCCGGTGGTGTGACAACTTCTCAATTGTTGCATGGTTCAGCAAACCCAATTGGCGGGCAATCCGGGATTATTAAATTACGCTGGGGACTTACACCTGAGAAAATGAAATTTGAAAAAGCAGATGGCTTTATCAAATTTGCCTTGGGTGAAAATGTGAAACAAAGTAACTGGGGTGAGTTAAATACCATTCGTTTTCCTCAATCAAGAATGGGGGTAGAGCAAATCTATTATGATTATTTCCTGCGTGCAAAAGAATACGATGCGGCTATGAAAGCTTATGCTGCACTACCAGAAAAAATAAAATCAACTTCTACACCTGTTCGCCGTAACCTTGAATTGGAAGCCATTGCAGAGATTCTAAATAAAAAACGATTCATCACTTGTCACTCTTATATACAATCGGAAGTAAATATGTTGATGCATGTTTCTGACTCCATGGGTTTTAAAGTGAATACCTTCACACATATATTAGAAGGCTATAAAGTAGCCGATAAAATCAAAGCACATGGAATTGGTGCCAGCACCTTTAGTGATTGGTGGGCTTACAAAGTAGAAGTAAAAGATGCCATCCCTTACAATGCTTCTCTTCTCACACAGATGGGTGTTGTTACTGCCATCAACTCCGATGATGCTGAAATGGGAAGACGCCTGAACCAGGAAGCTGCAAAATCTGTTAAATATGGAGGCTTAAGTGAAATTGAAGCCTGGAAACTGGTGACGCTGAATCCTGCAAAACTATTGCACATCGATAATCGCGTGGGAAGTGTTAAAGTAGGTAAAGATGCGGATTTGGTATTATGGTCGGATAATCCTTTATCCATTTATGCAAGAGTTGAAAAAACAATTATTGATGGGCAAATTTATTTTGATTCCGAAGAAGATCAACAATTGCGTATTGCTATGCAACAAGAACGTGCGCGCATCATCCAAAAAATGATGGCAGAGAAATCGGCAGGTGGAGCAACACAACCGGTATCTCCTAAGAAACGACAACTGGATGGTTGCGATTCCATCGAAATCGATTATATGAACGCTGATCAATAACCCATTTTAAAATATAACACGATGATAATCTTTAAAACTATTTTGAAAGGAAATTTTTGCCTGGCATTGATTTTATTTTCGTTGAGCGCAGCTGCTCAAACGAAAAGCATTTTAATCATGAATGCAACAGCGCATTTGGGTAATGGTACGGTTATCCAAAATTCAGCTATCGGGATTCGTAATGGTAAAATTGACCTTGTAGCAGATGCTACAACTGCAAGAATTGCGAAATCAACTTATGATGAAGTGATTGATGCCAGCGGTAAACATGTATATCCGGGATTGATTGCTCCCAACTCCACTTTAGGTTTAACGGAGATAGAAGCTGTGCGTGCCTCCGATGATTTTAGAGAAGTTGGTGGAATCATGCCACATGTACGCTCATTGATTGCCTACAATACGGATTCGAAAATAATCCCTACCGTTCGATGCAATGGTGTGTTGATGGCACAGATAACGCCGCGCGGAGGTATCATTTCAGGCACTTCCAGCATTATTCAACTTACCGGTTGGAACTGGGAAGATGCGGTTTACAAAATTGATGATGGTATTCATATTAATTGGCCACGTGTGCAAAGCCGCAAGTTCATTGATGAAGACCAGGGATTTGCCGGCCCTTATGAAAAAAATAAAGAGTATACCCGCCAAACAGAAGAATTGAAAAAATTATTTTCTGATGCAAAAGCGTATGCAGCGTCTGCCAATCCCAAAGAAAAAAATATACGTTTTGAAGCGATAAAAAAATTAATGGATGGAACAGAAATTACCTATATCCATTCTAATGATGTAAAAGAAATCATTGAAGCGGTTAGCTTTTGTAAATCATTTGATCTGAAAAAGGTAGTGATAGTGGGCGGAAGAGAAAGTTGGATGTTAACCGGCCTGCTAAAAGAAAATAACATAGCTGTGATGGTAACGCGTGTACACGAACTCCCGGAACATCCGGATGATGACATTGATCAAAGTTATAAACTGCCTTACCTGTTGCAAAAAGACAGCATCTTATTTTGTTTAAATAACCAAGGTGATCAGGAAGCAACACATACACGTAACTTAGCATTTTTAGCGGGCACAGCTGCTGCTTATGGCTTAACAAAAGAACAAGCACTACAAGCTGTAACATTGAATACTGCAAAAATTCTAGGCATTGATAAAACGATTGGAAGCCTTGAAGAAGGAAAAGATGCGACCCTATTTATTTCCACTGGCGATGCTTTGGATATGCGCACCAATCATGTAGAATATGCGTATATTAAAGGTGTGATTATTGATCTGAGTAACGAACAACAAGCACTTTATGAAAAGTATAAAAAGAAATACGGATTAAAGTGATGCAACATTAAATACCTGCGTATGAAAAATTTCATTTATATATGCTCTTTCTTCCTTCTTATTTGTTCTTCTTGTAAGAAAGAGGATAAAACGTATACTGTCACCTATAAGGTAACTGAAAATGTTCCGGGCTCTGCTCCTTTTTCTGTGCGATACACCGGATCCGATGGCGCCCTGAAAACAGAAGGTCCTATAAACTCAGGTAATTGGACAACCCCAGATATGAACGGATACAAACACAATGCGATCGTATCCTTATACCTGGATTCACCGAGTGGAACTTATGATCTGTACATATTGGTAGATGGTAATGTTACCTCACATGTAACAGCTGATGGTGGTTTTGGAGAACAATTGCTGGAGACACAATTACCAAATTAACAAAAAGGGAAATATGAAAATTAGACTATTTATTCTATCAATATTTTTGATAGTTGTGTACGGCATGTCAACTTCTTCTTGTAAAAAAAAGGTAGATGAACAACCCAACTCACCAGAATCAGATTCTGTTATAACACCTTACTCCTTTTATTTTCAAGGTATATTTGATGGACAGCCAATCAGCTATCAAGTTGGTGTTGACACGTATGAATACGGGTTTGGTCATTCTAATACTAGTCATACACCTCTTAACCCTATCATCACCGAAACTGCCTCTATATATAGCTGGAGTAGGATCCCTGCAGCCGGTATTGGAATCAGAAAAAAATTCAAAATAGCTCCTACTCCAGCTCAACGGGATTCTATGTTTTTAGTACAGTCATATCCCTATTATAACACTCCTGATAGTACAGAGGGTGCAGTGGTTTTCATACAAGACAGTAGGGGCGTCGAATGGTCAACGGATTTAGGTTCAGGAGATCAAACCGGTAGTACTTTTCAGATTGTTGAGCAGATAAAAGATATAGTACCACAAACACGTGCTATAACCAAGGCTGTTTTTTCATGTAAATTATACGATGGAAAAGGGCATTCCAAAATGCTTATGAGTGGTAGTTTTAGAGGGCGTTGTATTTTTGACTATTAGGTGTTGACTTATGCAAAATAGATTTTTGTTTATCTCCCTATGACTTTTTTTATATACCCTCGCTATTCAGGAATACAAAGATTGCTCTACCCTTTTCCAGAATAGAAAATAATATCATTTCACTACCATTTATCACCCAAATACGACCGTTGATTCAGTTTGTTTCAAAAAACTTTGATCGGCTTTGCCATTGACCTAGCTTTGGATCAACTAAACAAAAACTAACAAACATGAAAAAAGTATTTTTAAGTACCTTGACGCTTGCATTGGTGATGAGCGGATTGTTGATGACATCTTGTAAAAAAGAAAAAACAACAGAACCAGAACCAACGGTGGAAGAACCCACTAAATTGGACACCACTTCCTATTACTTCCAGGGAGAAATAGATGGAACAGTTGTTACCTTTGCACAGGCTGTTAATGGATTTTACAGCGGCGGGAATGATAGTGGGGTCCCAGGAACAGGCGGATCTTATATTGCGGACCAAGGCTCCCTGATGATGAACCCCACAACAAAAGTTCAGTTCGGATATGAAATCGTAAAAAAGTTTGCATCAACACCAACAAATCTGCAAATCTATAATATGTTTGGAATTCAATCATACGGATATACTGATAAAGATCACACCATTGATGGTGCAGAGATTGGTTACGCAGATGAAGCCGGTAATTATTGGTCAACCACGAATGGGACAGGCAGCCAAACAGGAAGCACATTTAAAATAACAGAGTGCACAAGCTACACAATACAATATCCTTTTAATGCGATTGTAAAAGTAAAATTCTCTTGTAAATTGTATGATTCAAAAGGAAATTCAAAAACAGTAAAAAATGGGACGTTAAGGGGATACGGTGTTATTTATCCTTAGAATTCTATCATTTTAAAATAGATCTACAACCAAAAGAGATTGTCCAATGGACAATCTCTTTTTGATTTATAAATATCTAATCAACTCTTCACTTTCTCCTTCACCGCGTACGTTCTCAATCCCAACTTCTCCCTCACCCTGTTCAGCGTTGCTGTTGCAATCTTCCTCGCTTTTTCTGCTCCTTGCAACAAACGCTCATCCAGTTCACTTCTATTATTCATATAATAGGTGTATGTTTCGCGTTGTGTTTTAAATTTCGTTAATAGTAATTCATACAAAGCTGTTTTTGCCGCTCCATAACCGTAACCTCCACGCAAATAATTTTCACGCATGGCAGCAACTTCTTCTTTGCTTGCTAATAGCTTGTATAATGCAAACACATTACATGTATCGGGATTTTTGGGTGCTTCCAAAGGCGTTGCATCGGTTACAATTCCCATCACTACTTTTTTTAATTCTTTTTCCGGAAGAAAAATATTGATGAAGTTATTGTAGGACTTACTCATCTTTTGACCATCCGTTCCAGGAACAATCATTACCTGCTCATCAATTTTTGCCTGAGGGATCACGAATGTCTCCCCATACAGATTGTTAAATTTCTCGGCAATATCACGTGTCATTTCCAAATGTTGCACCTGGTCTTTCCCCACCGGAACAAAATGCGCATCGTATAAAATAATATCCGCTGCCATCAGTACCGGATAAGTAAACAAACCGGCATTGACATCCGACAAACGCTCTGATTTATCCTTGAAGGAATGCGCATTGGCCAGCATAGGGTATGGTGTAAAACAATTGAGGTACCAGGTCAGTTCGCATACTTCCGCCACATCACTCTGACGGTAAAAAATATTTTTATCTGTATCAAAGCCAAATGCCAGCCAAGTTGCCGCAACTGCATCTGTGCTTTCTTTCAGATGTTGTGCATCCTTTACAGTTGTAAGGGAGTGTAAATTGGCAATAAAAAATAACGACTCATTTCCAGGTTGTTTGGATAATTCTATGGCCGGCATAATGGCGCCCAATATATTTCCTAAATGCGGGATATTGGTACTTTGAATTCCTGTAAGTATTCGCGACATGTTAAAATAGTTTAAAATAATCGTAACACTATACCTGTTACGGTTTATACATCAAGGTTCCAAAGATACAGTTTATTTAAAAGGGAGCATGTTCCGCCAAAATTTATTATCTTTAGCCTTCCGATGAAGTATGTATTGATCATACCACGTACACTGTGGAAACTATTATTCCTGCTTAATTTTGTATTGGGTCTCTTGATTCTGTACCCACTTTTTTACTTGTTTCTATCCCGTAAAGAGTGGTTCCCCATCGCCTTTAAACTAAAAAAATTCTGGGCCCGTTGGATCCTTTTAATACCCGGTTTATTCGTTCGCATCCAGCGCAACGCTGCAAAAAATAACTTTCCTCAACCTTGTATTTATTGCTCCAACCATGTTTCCTATCTTGACATTGTTGTGAGTTATATCCTTTTACCCAACTATTTTGTGTTTATGGGTAAACAGGAATTAAACAAAGCACCTTTGTTCCGCATTTTCTTCAGGGATATGAATATCCTTGTAGACCGCAAAAGTACGATGTCCTCCCACCGCGCCTTTTTGCGCGCTGCAAACGAATTAAAAAAGGGAAATGGCGTTTTCTTATATCCGGAAGGAACCATTTCCAGCGGAGGTAAGTTAAGAGGCTTTAAAAACGGGGCTTTCAAGCTGGCCATTGAACAGCAGGTTCCCATTGTTCCCATTACATTTCTGAACAATTGGAAACTATTGCAAAATGGAGGCTTTTTCAAAGCACATGGCCGGCCAGGTGTATCCAGGGTTATTATTCATGAACCGATACCTACCATTGGCATGACTGAAGATGATTTAGTATCTTTACGCTCCAAAGTGCATCAGATCATTTCCGATGACTTAACACAGGACAACTAGTTTTTTAGACAAGTAATTTTTTGACACATGAAAATAGACGAAGCTACAGTTGATAAAATCGCTCACCTGGCACGATTGGAGTTTGATGGAAAAGCGAAAACGGATATTATCAATGATATGAATAATATGCTGGCCTTTGTAGAAAAATTAAATGAATTGGACACCTCATCAGTGGAGCCTTTAATTTATATGAGTGATGAGGTAAATGTATTGCGTGAAGATGATGTTCATCATGATATCACACAGGCACAGGCATTAAAAAATGCACCCAAGCATGATTCCGATTATTTTAAAGCACCAAAAGTTATTGAATAAATTGCTTGCAATGAAAAAACAGAGCATCCTTCTCATCTCACTATTTTTTAGTTGTTTTACGTCGCTTGTTGCACAACAAATGTCATTGGGTTTTGTAAAAAATTGTCTGACCTATAAACGAACCGTGTATGCCGACGAAATGAAACAGAAACATTTCCTGCCTGTTCAGGATAAAGTTGAAAACACTGCAAATCCACTACTTTCCGGAGCAACCTATTACTCCAATTCCAACAAGGAAAATGTAGCTCCCGGTGAAATAAAAGTACTATCTCTCATCACAGATAAAATAAAGATAACGGAGATTACTTTCTCAAAAGAGTACTTAAACAACTACAATGAGGTATTCAAACAGATGGTTAATTTTTTTAAAAATCAGCAATCCTTTAAAAATGAGAAATACAAAACTGATGTAGCCAAATTCAGTAAAGATGATGTGTACTATTACGCTTATAAAAATGGAGAAACACAGGTGATC
>DASRRA010000366.1:0-1947 GCA_035696085.1 Bacteroidia bacterium
GCTGTTTGGAATTATTCAATACTTACCGATGAAGATGTAAGCAACTACCAGCAGGGCACTAATTATTCGTTGTATGAAAAGTTTGGCTCGCATTCCATACAGGTAAATGATGTATGGGGTGTCTATTTCTGTGTATGGGCGCCGAATGCAACATCCATTTCTGTGATCGGGAATTTTAACAGCTGGTATCCGCATTTGCATGAACTGTATGCACGCTGGGACAATAGCGGGATATGGGAAGGTTTTATCCCTGAGTTCAGGTTGGGTGAAGTTTATAAGTACCATATTGTTGGTTATAAGAAACGGGAAATAGATAAAGGTGATCCATTAGCAAATTTTTGGGAAAAGCGACCTGACACGGCGTCTATTACCTGGGACATGTATTATGAATGGAAGGATAAGGAATGGATGAAGAAAAGAAAAAAACATAATTCGCTCGATGCGCCCTGGAGTGTGTATGAAGTACATCTTGCAAGCTGGCAACGTCCGGATAAAAACGATGAAGAGTCTTATAACACATATGATCAGATACGTGAACGCTTAGTGCCCTACGTAAAAGAAATGGGCTTTACGCATGTGGAGCTCATGCCGGTAATGGAACATCCTTTTGATGGGAGCTGGGGTTATCAATGCACCGGCTTTTTTGCTGCTACTTCAAGATTTGGTGACCCGCAGGGATTAATGCGTATGATTGATGCATTTCATAAAGAAGGAATTGGCGTTGTCCTGGATTGGGTTCCTTCCCATTTTCCTTATGATGCTCATGGCTTGTTTATGTTTGATGGCACACATACTTATGAGTATGCAGATATGCGCAAAGGGTTTCATCCCGATTGGAACAGTTATATTTTCAATTACAAAAGGGGAGAAGTAAAATCATTTTTAATAAGCAGTGCAAGATTTTGGTTTGATATGTTTCATATTGATGGAATAAGAGTGGATGCTGTTTCGTCAATGCTAAAATTAAATTATTCAAGAACACATGGCCAATGGGAGCCTAACGAATATGGTGGCGATGGAAATTTAGAAGCCATCGCATTTATAAAAGATCTGAATGAAACTATTTTCAGAGATTTTCCCGATGTTCAAACAATAGCTGAAGAAGCAACTGACTGGCCCGGAGTTTCAAAACCTACCTGGAATGGCGGACTTGGCTTTGGAATGAAATGGATGATGGGTTGGATGCATGATACGCTTGACTATTTTAAGATCGATCCCATCCATCGGCAACATCACCAGGATAAGTTTGCTTTCAGCATGATGTATTATTATGATGAAAATTTTATGTTGCCACTCAGTCATGATGAAATAGTTCACGGCAAAAGTCCAATGCTTTATAAAATGCCGGGAGATGAATGGCAAAAATTTGCGAACCTTCGTTTGCTTTACTCATATATGTGGACTCACCCCGGTGGAAAACTTTTATTCATGGGTGATGAGTTTGGACAAACGAGTGAGTGGAATTATAAATCAGAATTGGATTGGTTTTTGTTACAACACGACGGTCATCGGTTACTTAAAGATTGTGTGGCCGATTTGAACAAAATATTGGTTGCTGAACCGGCGTTGCATCAAAATCAATTTAACATCGACGGATTTGAGTGGGTTGATCTGAATCACAGAGCGGAGTCAGTTATTTGTTACAAACGAAAAGGAAAAAAGAAGACAGATGATATCCTGGTTATTCTCAATCTAACACCAGTCGTTAGAAATGATTGGGATATTTACACCTATAACAAGGTTTTTACCAAGGAAATTTTCAACTCAGACTCAACAAAATATTGGGGTACCGGAAACGTTTTTAATCCTGATATAAGATCCGAACTCGTTGATAAGGATCAAAAACTCTATAAGTTGACGCTGAATCTGCCACCGTTAGCCGCCATTATTTTGAAATAATTTATTTTGGTCGACTTGTGCACTAAAATATTGAGGGTTAAAGGCTAT
>DASRRA010000367.1:0-4875 GCA_035696085.1 Bacteroidia bacterium
AACACAAACGTGTGTATTTAGTGCAACTACAGGGGATTATTACCACGCAAGCTCTAAAGCAAATAGAGTCCGGAATTACCATTGCGCTTGATTCAGGCCCTTACTTAACAAAACCCTGTAAAGCGAAACAAGTAAAGAAGCCCGAGAATCTACCACCAAGAGGCCATCCCATCAGTGACCGCTTGCCCACATCCTGGATAGAATTGACATTGACAGAAGGCAAATTTCATCAGGTTCGAAAAATGACTGCTGGTGCAGGTTTCCCTTGTTTGCGATTGATTCGTATTGCCATTGAAGAAGTGCGATTGGAACAAATGCAGCCTGGCGAAGTAAGGGAATTGAAAAAAGATGCGCTTTACAAAAAATTAAACATTGTTAACTGATTTAGCGCAAAAGCGAAACAACACCCCTGTAATAGTAATTCTTTTTATTGGTCGCTTTCACTTTTATAACATATACATACAGGTCGGCGGGCATTAATTTAGTTGCATTTTTATAACCTCCATTCCAGGGCAGATTGATGTCTTTTGTTTCATAAATCACACTTCCCCATCTGTCGTAAATGGTCATTTCATAATCCATAATAAAACTGCCTTTTGCAACAAATACTTCGTTTACATCATCTGCATTAGGCGTGAATGAATTCGGAATGTATAATACATAATCCGGTTCAATAATAACTGTTTTAGCAGTTGTATCGGCACATCCAAATGAATTGGTTGTAATTAACGACACTACAAATGAACCTGTATCTACAAATGTATAGGTACCTGGGTCACATAAATCTGAAGTACCAAGATCTGCAAAGGCCCACTTACAAGAGTCTGCACCCACTGATAAATTGGTAAATGATATAACCGGATTGGTCACCAATGCAGAAGGAGGATCAAAATTAAATGCAGCTTTCGGTGTTGGCCATACTGTTATAAACCCTGGTTTTATTATGCTTGCAACGCATCCACTATCGGATGTGGCAGTTAGTTTCATATTGAACTTAACGGGTGTCGTATTGGATGTATTTTTAAATATGTGTGGAGGCGGATCTTTTAAATCGCTTTTAGAATTAATACTTCCAAACTCCCACAGCCACTTCACAATTTGTCCGGCTGATATGGTAGTCGTATTTCTAAACAAAGCTGTAAGAGGGCTACAGCCTGCCGTATCAGCGGATGTGAAATCAGGTATTGGATTTGGATTGATGGTAACAACTTTCGTGGTAGAATCCGCACAACCGAAATTACTCACCACTTTAAATTTTATATTGTATTGTTTGATTGTAGTATATAAATGAGTCGGTGAAGCGGCTGTATCCGTAGTCCCATCATCAAAATCCCATAACCATTTTGTAATCGAAGAGTTTCCGGTGATGATAGACTTATTTGTAAAAATTACCTTTTTCCCATCACACGTATTGGGAGCTGTAAACTTTGCTGTGGGCAGTTCATGTACCGACACTTTTTTGGTAATCGTACTTTTGCAGCCTCGTGCAGATGTGACGGTCAATTTAACGGAATAAATTTTTGGTATTAGATAAATATGACTTGGATCACTTAAACTTTCAAATGAATTGTCATTCAAGTCCCAAGCATATGTAATGACAGGCCCTGTAGAGGAATTTGTAAAATTGGTTGGTTGATGCAGACATACATCCGGTGCTGTAAAATTGGCAACCACATCAGGGTAAATTTCAATTTCTTTTTGAAGTGTGTCCGTACATCCTCCGTCCGAAACAAGCACCAGCATTACCGTATAGGTTCCTGCAGTATACAAATGCTTTGGATCGCGTGTAGTTGAATCAACGGTTCCATCTCCAAACACCCAGTAAAATTTAGCAATTTTTCCGCCGGTTACAGTAGAATTATTGATGAATTGAGAAGAATCGTTTGAACAATGATTTTCAATCCCGGTGGCTATGGCTTTTGGGCTATCAAAAATAGGCGTGTTCACAATGGCGACTCCCTTACACCCTTCTGATGAGGTTACAGTTAACGTTACTTTATAATTCCCACCTTTTGCGTACAAGTGGGCCATATCTGGTCGATTGCCTGTTTTTCCATCGCCAAAATCATATAGGTAGCTGACGATAGTTGCTGAAGAATCGATAGTGGTAGTATTCGAAAAATAAATACTGTCTTTGGTACAGGTATTATAAGAATAAAACGATACCGCTGGAACATCATTAACCGTAACCAATTGCTGAATGGTATCGGTACAGTTTCCTGCTCCGACAGCTGCCAGTGTTACTTTGTACACTCCTGCTTTTGCATACGTATGATTCGGATTTTGCCCGATGCCCTGTGAACCGTCTCCAAAATCCCATCCCCAAAATGTAGCACCAGTTGATAAGTCACTGAATTGTGTACCTGTTCCTTTACATACCGTTGTATTTTTAAATTTAGCAATTGGTTTAGGATTTACCGTAACAACGATGTCGGCAAGTTTCACGCAGGGTGGATCTGTAACAGCGACGATATACGTTCCGCTTTTCTTTACCGTAATGGATTGTGTTGTTTCAAGTGTACTCCATTTGTAGGCCAATCCGGCACTTGCAGTAAGTACAAGGCTATCACCATCACAAAAAGTTGTTGGACCACTTGGTGTAATCGTTGCTTTTACAGCATTAACAGTTACAGTAATCGTTTGTGAAGAAGAACATTTATAGCGGTCAATCATGTTAACCGTATATGTTGTGGTAGTAAGCGGACTAACTTTAATGTCCTCGGTTGTATCCGTTACTCCGGCAGGAGTAGATGACCATTTGTAATGATAATCCGGTGCGCCTAACAATGTTTTTGCGGAAAGTGTGATGGTGTCTCCAAGGCAGATGGTGGTCGGCTTTGAGGGAACAATAGCTGTAGTCGGGCATAAGTTTACTTCGATCACGGAGTGTGATTTCAAACCACAACTCAAATCGTTCCAGGAGCCATCTGCATAAATTTGTGTACAATCTTCGCCATCCGGGTCACCTGGATTATTGTTGTTTGGTTCACCTGTCGCCCAGTTGGTGTAACTGATATTACTTCCATCAAACCATACAAAATCACCCTCCTTCTTCGCATCACTAAAGCCTATCCAGATAACCCCACCGAAACCTTGTTTTACAAGGGCCTTTCCTAAACTATCATTCTCCGCTTTTGATTGAACGGAAATAAGGTTGGCACCTAATGTCTGTGCAAAAGCCTGTGCCTCTGAACCAGTCAGGTCATTGGTATTTAAAAAATACAAACTGCAGGAGCTATTCATTTCCAGTAATTCGATACAGCCGGCAGCAATTAGTTTTGCCCGAACATCTGCTACATTGCAGGTACCAGGCATAGCACTGGGTCGAGGACTAATATTTACAGGAAGTAGTTTTGGTTTTTTGACAGAATCATTGGAGATAACCCCTACACATGACGAAGAAGGCAACTGTAAATGAAACATTTTCACTCCAGTTGCCTTTGTTCTGCCTGCTATAAGTAGAAATAGAGATAATATTGTAAAAATATACCAACCCTTTTTCATGCACATTCACCTAGTTTGAATTACTAAGATAAGAAAATTAACATGAAATAACCAAGGAATTGACCTCAAATTGTCGAATTCCAGATAATCCCAAAAATCCAGCAATTTATTCTATAGCGCAAATGAATAATTTATTATCCCGTTTGTTATAAATGTTAAATAAGGATTTGAAATTCACATTTGCAATGATATAGTTGGTCTTTGCCGATTTGTACTCCTCTTCAATGTTAACGATCTCCAGGTCTTTCAACTGTTCCTGCTTGTTATAACGGATGTATAATTTTATACTGAAATTGTAATCAACTTGCTTCTTGCCATCTTCAATTTCGTTCTTCCCATTCAGCGCCTTTTTTAGCTTATTATAACCATATTTATAATCGTAACGCAAAGCGGAGATGTCGGATAATACCGCATTCCCTGTAGGATGACTACCAGCTCCCTTGCCTACAAAAGTTTGTTTACAAGAGTATGCTCCTTCCACCTCTACGGCATTGTATTCATAATTTACATTGTACAATTCGCTTTCCGGGTTGATAAAATGCGGGATCGCGTAAACCCTGTATTTATCACCTACTTTATGAGAAACCGCAAGCATTTTGATTCTTAAATTGCGTTGTTTTGCATACAAAATATCATCGTAGCTAATGTTTTGAATACCGGTATTGAAAATATCATCCGGATTCAATACGATACCAAATGCATGGATGGTTAATAATAAGGTTTTAAATTTTGTATCAAAACCAGCAACATCCAGCCAAGGGTCTGTTTCTGCAAAGCCAGCTTTTTTAGCATCTTCCAGTACATCCGTGTAATCTCTTTTCTCCAGCTCCATACGGGTAAGAATATAGTTGCACGTACCATTTAAAATACCTTTTACACTGCTTAGCAATTCATTGTCGTAATACTCTTCCAGGTTGCGGATAATCGGAATACTGCCACCTGCAGAGCCTTCATAAATAAGAGCTACATTGTTTTTCTCCTGAAGATGATACAATTCTCTAAAATGCTCTGCCAGCATCTTTTTGTTGGCGGTCACTACATTTACACCATTGTTCATTGCCTCTTTAACAATAGAAAATGCTTCTTCCGAATTGTCGATCAATTCAACAATAACATTAGTGCCATTACCTTTTAAAATTTCTTCTTTATCGTAAGTAAAATACGATGCATCAATGCTTCGTTTTTTGGTTTTATCCTTTACGCATATTTTTGAAATATTCGCTTTTAATCCTTCTGAATGATTAAGTACGTCGTACAAGCCTTGTCCTACGCAGCCAAAGCCAAATAACCCGATTGAAATATTTTTGTCTCCCATAAATTTTTTGTTGCCTTAGGCAACGTTTACTATTTTTGTTTGTTAATTGTCGCGAT
>DASRRA010000368.1:0-20527 GCA_035696085.1 Bacteroidia bacterium
CTTGACAATTGGTGTATTGATGAATACACGTGGTTTGATGGAGCTGATTGTATTGAATATTGGTTATGACCTGGGCGTTTTATCTCCACAGATATTTGCGATGCTCGTGATCATGGCGCTATTTACAACCATTATGACAGGACCTTCACTAGACTTCATTAATTGGATTTTCCGCAATCAAAAAACAGAAGAATCACACCTGAAGGAAATGAGTACGTTTAAAATTCTTTTTTCCTTCAGTAATCCGGAGTCAGGAAAAAAATTGCTATTGTTGGCTAGTTCATTCGTAAAACGATCAAATGAGAACACTTCCCTGACAGCCATGCATCTTTCTATAGCCAATGAGTTAAATCAGTTTAATACAGATGAATATGAACGGGAAAGTTTTGCTCCGGTTATCGAAGAATCAAAACGATTGAATCAAAAAGTTAATACCTTGTTTAAAGAAACAAAAGACGTAGAAGCAGATATTACAAAAATTGCTAACCAGGGAGAATTTGATATTTTATTAATGGGTGTAGGCCAATCTATATTTGAAGGAAGTTTACTTGGTAAGGTGTTGGGATTTACAACAAGCATTATCAATCCTGAAAAGATTTTGAATACTGTAACCGGTAAGGAAAAAATATTTGATCACTTGCCATTTGATGAACAAAGCCGAACTATCATTTCAAAATCACGGGTTCCTGTCGGGATCTTTATGGACAGACAACTCATCAATCCCAAAAGCGTACTTATACCAGTATACGACGGACATGATGATTACTTAATAAAATACGGACAAAGACTAATCCAAAGTAACAATTCGCAAATTACAATTGCAGCTACAACAGATACAGCAAATTACTTCCTTGAATTGACGCAACGTATACAAGCTATTGAAAGAATAGCTCCGAGTGGCATTCGTATGCAATCCATAGAAGAACTTACCAAGGAAGTCATTGCGCAATACGATCTCATGATTATCAGTTTAGATAGCTGGAAGAAAGCGGTGGACGATAATGCGAGCTGGTTGAAATACATTACTTCTACCCTGGTTATTTCGAGGTAAACCTGTCAGGTTTAATGAAATTGATTGCTGATCATTAAAAATATTCATCTTAAAAAAAGAATCTGACAAGTTTAGAGAATATAGACCCTTGATGCATTTTCTATTAACGGTCGGTTTCTTGCTTTTATCGGTAGCGCTTTGAATTTAATCATCCAAAATTAACTTCCCTCCTTCAAAATAGTTGGATATAGTAGTGTTTCGTTTATAAAGATTTAACAGCGTATTATTTTCTTTGCTGCATTAATTCACGCTAGTAATAACAACAGTAAAAAAACAACCAATGAAAACAAAAGCAACTATTCTAACACTCGTTACATTTTTTTCTTTAATCGTAACAAATGTATTTTCTCAGGCTCAAAATGCTACTTGCCCAACTGATGTCAATTATGATGGCATCACTTCCAGCGGTGATGCATCAATTGTAGCCGCTAATTTTGGAACTTGTCCGTCAGGTTCCCCTTGTCCAACAGATATAAATCATGATGGAATCACCAGTAGTGCTGATTTAAATCAAGTACTTATAAAAATCGGAACCAGATGCAACGTAGGTATCTTTAATGTATCAGGTGCTACGTATGGAAGCAATTATATTGATATTCCGGTATCTATATCTTCTGACAATGAAATTGTATCACTTGATTTTGCTTTGGGTTTTAACGAATCTAAATTAACATTCAGCACCATTAATACCATAACCAGCTATCCTTATTTTAGTCCTTTTTGGAATGTTTCGACTACCGACAGAAAATTACGAATGACAGGCTTTACATCAACGCATTTCGATAATGACACTGTTCTTATTACTGTTCGCTTTACAATAGCTTCCGGTGCAACAGTTAGTTTATCCGATTTTAGCGGGATTGATCTTTATTTAAATGGCAACCTAAAAGGATTTATTCTTAAATAAATTTATACCCTCCCCTGTTTTACGAATGTCATAAAAGAGACTACCAAAAATGGTCTCTTTTCCATCACATACACTAATCCTACGTCCGTCAGGACGGTTATCCTCACACTCAAGACTCACACTCACACTGTGCCCCTCGGGCACATCGCTTACCTTAAAGTAACCAGCATTTATACATTTTTTAACATTCCAATTTCGTTTCTTCATCCTTTTCTATTTAATTTTGCACAATTGAATTTTACAAAATGGATAAACATTGTCTTGAAAATCAAATCTGTTTTAAGCTCTATGCGCTTTCACGTCAGCTAACTAACCAGTATCGACCGATGTTGGAAAGCTTGGATATTACCTATCCGCAGTACCTGGTAATGATCGTGTTATGGAGGGAGAAAAGTATCACGGTGAAAGAATTAGGAAAACGCCTCTACCTGGATAGTGGCACGCTTACGCCTTTATTAAAACGATTGGAGCAAAAGAAGTTTATATCAAGAGACCGGGATGAAGCGGATGAACGCAGTGTAATCATTTCTCTTTTAAAAGCTGGAAATGAGCTGCAACAAAAAGCCAAAAAGGTTCCTGAGTTTTTAGGCAAGTGTTTATCCTTAAAAGAAAAAGAATACATACAGTTAAAAGAACAATTGGATACATTACTCAACCAGTTAACCTCAGAAGAGGAATAAACAAATGTCAGCACGGAAACTAAAACTTAGCATATTGGATCAATCCATCATCCGAAAAGGTGGAACCGCAAGACAAGCGATTGCAGAAACAATTGAAACAGCCAAGATTGCTGAGCAATTGGGCTTTTATCGTTTTTGGGTATCGGAACATCACAACTCTACATTAATTGCAGGCTCGGCACCGGAAGTATTAATGGTGAAGCTGGCTGACGAAACACAACATATACGGATTGGTTCCGGAGGAATTATGCTACCCAACCATAGTGCCTTGAAAGTAGCTGAAAATTTTCGCTTGCTAGAAACCTTGTTTCCGGGACGTATTGACTTTGGTATTGGCAGAGCGCCGGGAGGAGATCGTGTGACATCTGCTTTATTGAATCCATCCAACACCTTTAGCGAAGAAAGTTATTTGACACAGCTGGAACATTTGCATGCGTATTTTCGGGATGAAGCTTCTACCGGATATGGGCGCATTTTGGCTGTTCCACAAAGCAACAGCATTCCACAACAATGGATCTTGTGCAGCAGTGTTGGAGGAAGCAGCAGTCTGGCCGCAAAGCTAGGGTTAGGATTAGTCGTTGCCCGATTTATCAATGGAAATGCAAATCCGGAAATGGTGCATCATTACAAAAAAAATTTCCAACCCTCAGATGAATTTAAAAAGCCGCAAGCAATGTTGGCCATCAGTGTGCTTTGTGCGGATACGGAAGAAAAAGCAAATGCCTTGCGTAAACTGAGTGATTACAACTTATTAAAATTTGAGCGGGGAATTTTTGAACCCATGAGCAGCCCGGAAGACATTGCCGATTATAAATTTTCTCCGGAAGAATTGTTTCGCATTCAAAATAACAGGGGACGTATTGTATCCGGTACACCGGAACAAGTAAAATCACAATTATCTAACCTTGCTGAAGAGTTTGATGTGAATGAAATCATTGTTACCACGATGACTTATTCACATGCAGACCGCATGCATTCATTTAAGTTGCTTGCCAATGCGTTTGAATTAAAACCCATCACAACCTTATAAAATAGAATTAACATTATAAACTAAAAAAACGAAAAGAATGAGTACAGTAGCGAGTAAAACACGTTTAGCAGATGCATTACAATGGAGATATGCCGTAAAAAAAATGAATGGACAAGGTGTTTCCGAAGAAAAAGTAGAGCGCATTTTGGATGCGATACAATTATCACCATCCGGAATTGGTTTACAACCATACACCGTGCTTGTGATAACAGATCCGGAATTAAAAAAACAAATTTTACCGATTGCAAACAACCAGCAGCAAATGGTGGACAGCTCTCACCTTCTTGTTTTTGCTGCATGGGATACCATTACTGAGGAACGTGTTACCGATTTTCTACAGTCGAATATCGACATTCGGAAAGTGAGCATGGAATCATTGCAACGCTATCGCGATATTTTAATGGGAATGACGAAGCGTGAAGCAGAAGCTAATTACAATTGGGCAGCACGCCAGGCTTATATTGCTTTTGGAATAGCCATTGTGGCAGCAGCTGAAGAAGGCGTAGATGCCACACCTATGGAAGGCTTTAACCCTGTTGCCTTAGATGAATTATTGGGGTTAGACAAAATAGGACTTAGAAGCGTGACCTTACTTCCGCTTGGAACAAGAGATGCGGTTAATGATTGGGCCGCTGCTTTACCGAAGGTGAGAAGAGCAAAAGATAAATTATTTATACGCAAGTAAACAATAACGCCATTAAAACTCACCCTGTCATGAGCATAGAAACAATATCATCAGCGGATATTATTCCGGTTTTAAAAAAATACATCCTTGCAGATGGTTTTAAATTTACGATTGACCTCGAGAAGTCACACGATTGTTATATCTATGATTCATTGAACAACCGGGAGATTCTGGACCTGTTTTCCTATTTCGCTACCAATGCTTTAGGACATAATCACCAGGATATGCTGGGGGACCAGCATTTTAAAAAGGAGTTAATGATTGCTGCATTGGAAAACCCTAGCAATTCTGATTTCTATACAACACAGTATGCAGCGTTTTTAAAAACATTTGCACGTGTCGCGATGCCGGCACCGTTCAAACATGTGTTTTTTATATCCGGAGGTGCACTTGCCGTTGAAAATGCAATTAAAGTGGCAATGGATTGGAAAGTAAAAAAGAATTTAAAAAAAGGATACAAAGAAGAAAAAGGACACCAGGTGATCCACTTCAAACAAGCCTTCCATGGCAGAAGTGGATATACCATGTCTTTGACAAACAGCAAACCGGTTCAAACGGATTACTTCGCCAAGTTTAACTGGCCAAGAATTGATAATCCGAAAATCACCTTCCCACTAACAGAAGCTTCGTTGAAAGAGCTCGAACAAAAAGAACAAGCATCCATTGATCAAATTAAAAAAGCATTGCGCGATAACAAGGATGATGTTTGTGCAATTATCATTGAACCCATTCAAAGTGAAGGAGGCGACAATCATTTCAGAGCTGAATTTTTACAAGCGTTGAGAACCATTGCTAATGAGGAAGAAGTGCTGTTAATTTTTGATGAAGTACAAAATGGAGTCGGACTTACCGGTAAATTCTGGGCCTATCAGCATTTTAATGTAGTACCGGATATTTTATCATTCGGAAAGAAGATGCAAACCTGCGGTGTTATTGCAACCAATCGTATAGATGAAGTAGAAGATAATTGTTTTACTGTACCAGGGAGAATAAATTCTACCTGGGGTGGAAACCTCGCAGATATGGTGCGTGCAACAAAAATTTTAGAGATTATTGAAAAAGATAAACTCGTCGAAAATGCGCATGTCATGGGAGCTTATTTGCTAAACAAATTAGCAGATTTAGCGTTGACAAAAAAAATCAGCAATGTAAGAGGACGCGGTTTGCAGTGCGCATTTGATTTACCCACCCCGGAACTTCGCGACGAGCTTATCAAAAAAGCATTGGACAATGACCTGCTTATATTAGCTGCAGGCCCCAACTCTATCCGCGTTCGACCAGCTCTGATCATTGAACAACATCACATTGATGAAGGAATGGAGATCCTGGAAAAAACATTGACGCAGATGGGGTTATAACATAATCACCCATTACTTACCATAGATCAATGCACAACGTGAAGATATCACCATACCTTTGTATCATAAATCATAGAAAGGAATTATATTATGAAAACAAGAACTATTGAAGTCGTTGTGCCTCCTAAAGCTCCACATTTTGTTGGAGATGGATTCAGGGTACATAATTTCATACCAAGTGGCTACCATTTAGATATGCAACGCATGACACCGTTTATCATGCTGGATTACAATTCCAAATTTCACTTTGAACCATCTGATACACCAAAGGGTGTAGGTGTTCACCCGCACAGGGGATTTGAAACCGTTACCATTGCTTACAAAGGGAAAGTAGCACATGGCGATAGTTTTGGAAACAAAGGTGTGATTGGTGAAGGCGAAGTTCAGTGGATGACTGCTGCTTCAGGTATTTTACATAAGGAATTTCATGAAGAAAATTTCAGCAAAACAGGTGGCGATTTTCAAATGGTTCAATTGTGGGTGAATCTTCCTGCAAAATATAAAATGTCGAAACCAAAATACCAGGGGATTACCAATGATCAAATGGGAAAATACATTGTCCCTAACAATGGCGGTGTAATTGAAATAATTTCGGGTGAATACAATGGAATAAAAGGCGGCGCCTCCACATTTACACCCATACATATATTTAATGCAAAATTGAATACAGGTGCTAACACCACTTTTTCGTTCCCTTCTAATTATAATACCGGTTTATTGGTGATAGAAGGCAGTATAAAAGTAAATGGTACAACGCAAATACCGACAGATAATTTTGCATTGTTTGAAAACAATGGAGAAGAATTTACAGTAGAAGCCACTGAAAATGCAATTGTATTGATATTAAGTGGAGAACCTATTCATGAACCGATTGCAGCACACGGACCTTTTGTGATGAACACCCGCCAGGAAATCATTCAGGCAATGGATGATTTTAACAGCGGTAAGTTTGGGAGTCTTGAGGAATAAGTAATTAGTAACTGTGCGATTGGTGTCATTTCGAGCGAAGTCGAGAAAGTGTGTTGGCTTAAGAAGCCTGATAAGCTTACCCACTTTCTCGACTTCGCTCGAAATGACACAAGACACACTTCATCTGCTAATTCAAATCATCTAAACTATTTGGCTAGCTCAATTATATCCTTTCCTTCCAAAATCTTCCTATCTTCTTTTACATCTATCGTGTGAATCATAGCCATGCCAATTTCATTTAATGTACAAAATTTGCCAGGTGATAACGCTCTTCCTATTGGAAACATCCAGTTGATGTATTTATAAAAGGAATGTGTATTTTTTAACCCTTTAATTGGTTTGATAAAGCCCGGGCGAAATGCAAAGACCTTTTTAAAAGGTAATTTCATCAAATCATTTTCTGTTTTACCTTTTACACGTGCCCACATAGAGCGTCCTTTCTCTGTGCTGTCTGTACCAGCACCGGAGATATAGCAAAAAACCATATCCGGATTGAGCTTACTTAAAGGTATAGCCAGGCTCATGGTGAGTGTATACGTAAGTTTATAATATTCGTGTTCTTCCTTTCCAATGGAAGTAACTCCCAGGCAAAAGTAACAGGCATTATATCCTTTCAACTCCTGTTCAATAGAAGAAAAGTTATAAAAGTCCGTGTGTACAATTTCCCTGAGCTTGGGATGCGAAAAACCACCGGGTTTTCTGTTTATAATCAATACGGATTCCACGCGGGGGTCCTTTAAACATTCATGCAATACACCTTCACCAACCATGCCTGTTGCGCCTGTAATGATCGCTTTGATTTTTGTAAGTTGACTCATAAATGCAAGTTGTTTGATTTGTGTAACGAACTTAAGATAAAAAATTTAAAAAAGAAGTGTGTTAAGATAATTTAACGTGTAGTTGGTTATTTCATGATAAATCTTCCTTTCTTTTTGTCTTGAAACAAAAAGAAAAAGAAAAAACCACATAAAAAATATACCGAATGGTATATTTTTCGTATATTTGTATCAGCAAACTCGTCATCATGTCCAAAGCTGAAAACACCAAAAACTACATCGTTGAAAAATCCGCTCCTATTTTCAATATAAAGGGCTATAATGCAACAAGTCTTTCAGATATTATGGAGGCTACCGGTTTAACCAAAGGCGCTATCTACGGCAATTTCGAAAACAAGGATGAAGTCGCCATCGCTGCTTATAAGCATAACCTGGATGAATTAATCGGTAAACTCATCGTTGCTATGCGGGATAAAAAAACAGCGATTGATAAATTAATTGCATTTACCGAATATTACAGAACAAATTGGAAAGCCATTTTTGAACGAGGGGGTTGTATTATTCAAAATGCGGCTATTGAAGCGGATGATAATGCCCCTTACCTGAAAAAACATGTGCAGCAAAGTATTAAAGACTGGGCAAAAGGATTTACCCGTATCATTGAAGCTGGTCAGCAAGAAGGAACCATTAAAAAGAAAATTGATGCGGAAGCTGCAGCTTATGAAATGATCATCACACTGGAAGGTGCAATTATGCTTGGAAAAATTATGAATAATCAACAATTGTTATTTAAAGGCCTGGATAAAATTGTAACATTTATCTATACCGAATTGGAGAAGTGATTTTTTTTGAAATGAAATATACCGATCGGTATAAAATAAGCGCGAGTTTAGAGCGTGAGCAAGAGGGCCAGGAAAAAGAGGGGTTTATTATACAGTCAGCAAGTTATGAAGTTATAAACATATAAATTAAGAAAAATGAAAGAAGTATTTATCGTATCCGCAAAGCGAACACCGACAGGTGGATTGCTTGGCAATTTAGCTTCGTTCTCCGCTACACAACTGGGAGCTATTGCTATCGAACATGCTTATAAACAAATCGGAGTTGATCCATCATTAGTTGACAGCGTTTATTTTGGAAATGTATTGAGCGCTAATTTAGGGCAATCACCTGCAAGGCAGGCTGCCATTTTTGCGAACATTCCAGCTGCTGTTGATGCCACGACTATCAATAAAGTATGTGCATCCGGTATGAAGGCTACGGTGCATGGAGCACAGCAAATTCAATTGGGACTGGAGCATTTATCCATTACCGGAGGGATGGAAAGTATGAGCAATGTTCCACATTATGTAATGCTACGTAAATCAACTAAACTGGGTGATGGCACCTTAACAGATGGGATGATTAAAGACGGACTTTGGGATGTTTACAACAATTTTCACATGGGAAGTGCTGCTGAATTAGGTGTAAAAAAATATAAGCTTAGCCGGGAAGCATTAGATGCTTATGCAATTGAATCGTATAGACGCGCTGCGGAAGCAACGAAAAAAGGAAAATTCAAAGACGAGATTATTCCCATCACACTGGAACAAAAAAGTGGCAATATCATCATTGACAAAGATGAAGACATTGATAAAATCATCCTTGATAAAGTAAGTAAACTAAAACCTACTTTTGAAAAAGACGGAAATTTAACAGCTGCCAATGCCAGCAACTTGAACGACGGTGCAGCGGCATTGATACTAGCATCTGCAGAGGCTATAAAAAAATACAATTTACAACCGCTTGCGAAAATAATTTCCTATGCAGATGCTGCACAAGCACCGGAATGGTTTACGACCTCTCCTGCCCTGGCTATTCCAAAAGCTCTAATAGCTGCCAATATAAATTTAGCCGACATCGATTATTTTGAAATAAATGAAGCGTATGCATCTGTTATTTTATCCATTCAACAATTATTAGGTTTGGATTTGGCCAAGGTAAATGTGTATGGCGGTGCCGTTGCAATGGGCCATCCGATTGGTGCTTCAGGTGCCCGCATTATTACCACCTTGCTTTCTGTTTTAAAACAAGAAGGTGGAAAATATGGAGTTGCTGCTATTTGTAACGGAGGTGGTGGTGCCTCTGCTATTGTCATTGAAAACTTAAAATAACGTTTATGGAAACATCATTTGATATTATCGTTATCGGATCGGGACCTGGCGGTTATATAGCCGCCATCCGTTCGGCGCAATTAGGATATAAAGTAGCTATTATTGAAAAGTGTACAGTACTGGGTGGTACGTGCACCAATGTGGGCTGCATCCCTTCAAAAGCCTTGCTGGATGGAACAGAGAATTACCATGCCAGATTTGTTCCGCATTTGTTATCCCCACCCGACTTATTCAGAAACATTAAAAGAAGCGTATTTGATTTCGTCCGGCCAGGGATCTTTCAATAGTTAATGCATCCTATTCTATCAGTATAAAAGCCCGTAGATTTAAAACTACAAGCTACATTTGAATTTTTAAATCAGCCACTGATAGGGTTATCAGATGAAATAACGCAAAGGAGACGAAACACAAAATGCACACAACCGATCCCTAAGAATTGATTGATTCATTTCCATTTTTACGATAAATACGTAAACAAATGTGCCTTATTTTTCGTAAAATGCGCCATGATAGGTAAGTACTCTCTTGAAACGTTTTTCATTTTACTGCATTTCGTTTTATTCCTGTCAATTGGGAGTGTATCGTCCGCGCAGACAACACCTCACATCGATAGTCTTTTAACAGTTCTCAAAACCGAGAAAGAAGATACCAATAAAGCCAATACCCTTCATGAACTTTGCAGAGCCTACCTCTTTGAACTCAATGACAATGAAAAAGTAGGTGCCTATGGGAAAGAACTATTGGCACTTTCTCAAAAGCTAAACTTCAAAAAGGGAATGGCTTATGGCTATTTGAATTGGGGGATTGTTACACGAAACGCGGGAGACATGCAGATGGCATTGGTATATGATAAAAAATCATTGGAACTAATGAAAGAGATCGGTAATAAAAAGGGCGAAAGTTCCTGTTACCAGAATATCGGACTTAGTTATTCGAATCTTGGTGATTACAAATTGGCATTGGATTACATGTTTAAGGGCGTAAAAATAAAAGAAGAAATAGGAGATAAAAAAGGCGCTGCAAGCGGTTATAATAATATTGGAAATATTTACAATACACAGGGGGATAATACCAAAGCCCTTATGTACCATTTAAAATCATTAAAAATAAAAGAGGAAATAAATGATAAAATAGGTATTGCCATGTCTCATAATAATATTGGTAATATTTTTATGTCTCAAAATGATCTGGATAAAGCTTTTGAAAGTTATTCAAAGGCATTGCAGCAAAATATCGAATTAGGCGCACTGCCAGGTATTGGAAACGGCTATGTCAATATCGGAAATGTTTATGCGGCAAAAAAAAATTACAAAGCAGCCCGCGATGCTTATTTTAAATCACTACGAGCCTGCCAGGAAGCTAACGATCAAAGAGGAGTAGCCGAATCCTATAATAATATCGGTAACGTATATACACTGGAAAAAAATATTAACCAAGCCTTGGTTTATCAATCCAAATCGCTTGATATGTATAAAAAGATGGGTGACAGGAAAGGAATTGCTGAAGCTTCGGGTGGATTAGGAATTTTGTATGCCTCCAAAAAAGACTTAAAAAATGCAAGATATCATTACAGCCAAATGCTACAGCTTGCCAAAGAGCTTAATTTTAAAACAGGTATTCGGGATGCCTGTTTCAATTTTGCCAATTTATACACCGAGCAAAAACAATATGACAGTGCGCTCACCTACACGAAGTTGTACCATGCTCAAGCTGATTCTATCTTGAACAAAGATAATTTCAAACAAGTTTCTGAATTAAATACACAATATGAGACGGACAAAAAAGAAAAAGAGATTTTATTACTTACCAAAGACCAGGAGCTCACGGAAAAGGTGCTCAAGCAACAACAGCTTGTTCGCTGGGGGCTTGTAGGTGGAATGGGACTTTTATCCATTGCCATTTTCAGTGTTTATAAAAGATACCGTTTCAAGAAAAAAGCGAATGTTGTTTTAGAAAAACAAAAAGCGGAGATTGAACAACAAAACATGCTGATCACCGATAGTATTGAATATGCAAAAACCATTCAAGAAACTGTATTACCTACAGCTGCAGAAATGAAAGCATTTTTTCCTCAATCGTTTACGCTCTATAAACCCAAATCTGTTGTAAGTGGGGATTTTTATTGGATCACACGGTATAAGGATGAACTTATTTGCGCTGTTGCCGATTGCACCGGGCATGGTGTTCCCGGAGGATTTATGTCCATGCTTGGATACAGCATGCTGGAAACAGCTATAAAAAAAGTACAGCGCCCTGAACCAGCAAGTATTTTAGCTGAACTAAACCAGGAGTTGGTGGCTTCGCTTTCTAAAGATCCGAATCAAAAAGATATAATGCATGGAATGGACATTGCCATTATTTCCATCAATACCTCAACGGGCCGGTTACAATTTGCTGGGGCTCACCATCCGCTGTACATCATTCGTAAAGAGCAGCTGATTGAGTTCAGAGGAGATAGAAAAGGAATTGGTTACATTGCCCGATCCGGAAATACGTTTACCAATCATGTATTCGACTTAAAAAAGGGAGATTGCATTTACCTCTTCACCGATGGGTATGTTGATCAAATCGGTGGTTCCAACCACAAAAAATTTTACTATGCACCTTTTCGGGAATTGCTTTTATCCATCAACCAATTACCCGGCGAGGTACAGCAACAAAAGCTCAATGAAACTCATATGGAATGGATGGGAGCGAAAAAAGATCAAACCGATGATATTTTAGTAATGGGTATACGCTATTAATAAACGCCGTTGCGTTTGCGTATAAACCATTCTAAACTAATAAGCCCAAGAATTACGAAAAATATCCATTTCAAATTCAGTAAATCATCCAATTTCTTTTCTGAATACGAAACCGATTTGACATCTTCACGTGCCTGTAATTTCTCCGCAAGTTGTTCCAGCTGCTGAGGATAGATTAATTCACCTCCGTGATTTTTAGCCAAACTGTAAAGCAATTGGTGATCAGCAACAGTATTGGTTAATTCTATTTGCAAAGCACTTACACTAAATTGTCCTTTTTGCGTCAGTAGCTTCTCACCTACTTTTACTTTTGCTTCATACGTATATTCACCAACAGACAGTACACCTGCATTCAGTCGGTACGCATTTACGGTTTTACTGAATGCATACGGAAACTTTTTATTGCTCGCATCTATAATCACAATGTTCACATCTGGTGTATTGATCAACTCATAGCTTTCATTGTACACCTCAGCTTCCAGCTCTACGGGTTCATTTTCAGGATAGTTGTTTTTTCCTTTAACTCTGAAAAAGCTTTTATCGGTTTTTACAGACAGGTATTGTACGGTTTTGGAAATAAGTTCATCTGTTAAATTGTGATTGCCATGTGCTGCAAAGTCCTGCAAGCGCCAGCGCCAAATACCTTCACCAATAAAAGTTGCACGTTTACTCTCACCGTTCGCATTAAACATGAACATGGGTGTTTTTGTTTCTATGTTACCAATACG
Organism: Bacteroidia bacterium; assembly: GCA_035696085.1. GTDB lineage: Bacteria > Bacteroidota > Bacteroidia > 2-12-FULL-35-15 > 2-12-FULL-35-15 > 2-12-FULL-35-15. The sequence goes on from DASRRA010000368.1 coordinate 13,082, forward strand.
TTGATACAGCAGTACATTGTTAGACCCAGCAGTACTGTTTCCGAAAGGACAAGCAACTACCGGAAAATCGCTGATGCCTTGACGAAGCTGATCGGATAAAGTAAACAAAGGAAAGTTTTTTTCCAATATAGGTTCACAGGCATTGGAGCGTTGAATATCCGATACAGAAAAATCATCATCCACCACCTGCGCGGCTCCACTGAATATCCATATCGGAATACCGGCAGCGGTTATATCACTTCTTAGTTTTTGAATTTGATTTTTATTGCTGGGGAGTTGATATAGAATAACCAGTTCATATTTTTTTACAGGTTTATCAAACGCATCCAGGGTATAACTTTCTACTTCATAGTTTTGATTTTTTTGAATCGCCTCCTTTAAAGCTGCCACATCGGGATGAGGGCCATCTGTTAGTATGAGTATTTTTTGACGCCCATCCAATACATCAATAAATAGATCATTGCTGTTATTGGCAAAGGTCATCTCTTCTGGCAGGGTTGATAGTTTTACTTTGTAATGTTGCAAGCCCGCTTCCTTTGCCTGTAAAAGAACGGGAATGGTTTGAATAAATGCATCTGAATTAAAATTAATGACTTGAGAAAACAGTACATTGTTATCCTTACTAATGGTAAGTGTACTTGATTTTCCTTTCAGTTGTTTTGCATTCACAACCACTTCCAATGGAAAATCGTTTCCAAGATAAACGATGCGGTTGTATTCTGTTTTTAAAAGAATGATATCTTTTTTAACGGTGGTGTCACCCAATGCGATGGTATAGACAGGCGTTTTCATTTTGGAAGAAGTATACACCGGATTGCTACCGATATTATACAATCCATCGGTAGCTATAATCACTGCGCCTAAATTACGATTGCTGTATCGTGTATCCAGCTCATCAAACAACTGGGAGATATTGGTTTGCTTTTCTTTGTAATTAATAGAATCGGTGCTAAATAATTCTTTTATTCTATCTGCAAAGGTGTAGGTTTTTACATCGTACTTATCCTGCAATTTTGAAATGAGTGCCGCCAATTTTTCTTTGTATTCTTTTTTGTAGAAAGCAGAGTCTTTACCCGCTACCAATGATTCGGAATTATCTTGTGCAATCACAACAACCGGTTTTTCTACGGTGCGTTTTACGGTTTTAATTAAAGGAGAAAGCAATAAAAAGGAAAGTATAGTAACAGCTACAAATCGCAGGATGCCCATAAAACGTCGCCTTCCAACCGGTACTTCCTTTTGCTTTTTATCTTTGAAATAAAGTGCAAAGGCGTATACCCCTCCTGCCAAAATGCAGAAGATAAGGAACCACCAGGGATATTCTAAAATTATATTCAACGCGTTTAAATCTGGATGATAACAAGAGAACCGCAAAATTTTGCGGCTCCTGGTTCTCAATTTCTATTTTTAATTTTTAAATAATCTTGTTTACGTTAACATCCCACCACATACATTCAATACCTGTCCGGTAATGTACGCACTCATATCAGAAGCTAGGAACAAGGTTGCATTGGCAATATCTTCTGTGCTACCTCCACGTTTCAATGGAATACCTGCTCTCCAGCCTTCTACTATTTTTGGATCCAGCACTTCTGTCATTTCTGTTTCAATAAACCCTGGTGCAATGGCATTGCTACGAATATTTCTTGAGCCCAGCTCCAATGCAACCGATTTTGTAAAACCGATGATACCGGCTTTTGATGCTGAATAATTCGCTTGTCCTGCGTTACCTTTCACACCTACTACAGAGCTCATGTTGATAATAGAACCGCTGCGTTGTTTAAGCATCGGCTTTTGTATAGCTTTGGTTAAATTGAAAACCGATTTTAAATTGGCATTGATCACCTCATCCCACTGTTCTTCGCTCATGCGCATCAATAAATTATCACGTGTTATTCCCGCATTGTTTACCAAAATATCTACTGTACCAAAATCAGCAATAACACTGTTTACCAGTTCTTCAGCAGCTTTATAATTCGCCGCATCTGAGCGGTATCCCTTTGCTTTAATTCCAAAGGCCTGCAATTCTTTTTCAAGTGCTTGTCCTTTTTCTACAGATGATAAATAGGTAAATGCAATGTTTGCACCTTGTTGCGCAAATTTCAATGCAATCCCTTTTCCTATACCACGGGACGCACCTGTAATTAATGCAACTTTGTTTTCTAATAATTTCATAAAAAATAAAATGGCGGTTATAACGAATTTTTAATTGTCTCAAAGATAAGAGAAAAAGGGATTGATGATGCTGATAAAATGTGTTTGAAGCGTATTGCTTTTAAAAATTAGTAGCGGTAGTGTAGTGCATTCTTTTCCCTTCAGTCCCGTCTCTGCACACTGAAGATTTCGTAAGTGTGTTTCCGCTGCAAGCCGCCATGACGGGCATCGCCCGCGGAAGCTTTAGCGCAGGCGGGCTTTCCGCTACAATCAGGGCTAGAAAGTTAGTGTGTCCTTCTAATCATCAGCTGTGTGTATTGTACGTTAAAAGAATTATTTCACTACAACACAAACACAACGAAAGCCAATAAAAGCTGTCGGCTTATTGTAGGTGATTGAATTCGTAATAGCCGACTCTTCCAAGGTTTGCTTATAGCTTCCGCCTTTTGCAATTCCTTTTTCTGAAATCATTTCTGCCACATTACCAATCATGCAATAAAGGCGAAAATCGTTAGGATATCTGCTATACACCGGATCCAAGAAATCACCGCTATTCTCTGTATACAGGATTCTCGTTTCAGCAACATTTATATTCGGAAAATGGTCTTTATTGATAATGGATTTGAAACCATAACTATAATTAGCACTTAATCCAGCTGATGCTGCATACTCCCATTCTTCTTTTGTAGGGAGCCTGTAGTAGAAGTCTCTACCACCTATCATTTTTTCAATCGTGCTTTTTTTTATTTTTATAAACTCTTTCACAATATAAGTACGCCAGTTACAAAAGGCTACAGCCTGCTCATAGGTAATTCCTACCACAGGGTAACTACGGTAAGCTTGGTGCCTTAAATAGTAATCAGACAAAGCAAAATTACCTACATCAAACCAAACACTTGTATCCGGTTGAATGGATTTTAATTTTTCAGGTTCGTTCCTGGCTGTCCAATACAAAAACTCCACATAATCTAAATTTCTGATCTCCGTCTGATCAATGTAAATAGAATCCTTTAACCATAGGGTTCCTGGAGGTGCTTTTTTTCCAGCTTTGTGTTCTTTCGAAACTTTATCCTTCTGTGCAGAAAGCTGCAATACTGTAAGTGATAACGTAAAAAATAAAATTAATTTTTTCATGGTAAGCTTTGTTAGGAACAAATTAACGATACAGCTATATGATTAGTGTAGTATTCATTTTTTAGTTGAAGCGGAAGTGCTGCTCTTTTAGTGTCCTTCAGTCCCGCTTTTCGCTCCAAGCCGCCTTAACGAGCATCACCTGCGAAACTTCAGCACAGGCGGGCTTTCCGCTACAATCGGGGCTATGATGGTCGTTTAATCTCCATGAATAGCAGAACACTGGCTTTCTAGCCCCGATTGTAGCGGAAAGCCTGCCGTTGCAAAATGATAATAAAAGAGATATTATCCATTCGGCAGCTTGCAGCGAAAAGCGGGACTGAAGGGAATAGAAAGCACTGCACCATCGCTTCAAAAATATGTTAAACCTTACTGGTTCATTATAATAAACGTAATTAGGTAACAACGAGCTCAGCTGTTATAAAAAACAAACCTACCTCGCTCTTCGTCAACCGAAGCTTTCCATAGGTTGAAAAGATCCAGTGGGCAAAAAAAAACCCAACAGGTTTTAAAAACCTGTCGGGTTGTGTATGATGTAATCGTCCTACGCTAAAGCTTCGGACGCAGTGAAATTAATCTACTCTGTTGGCGTGGTGGTGAGGGTTCTCTTTGCGTTTATCGTTGGCAAGAGCTGCAGCCATTGCTTTTCCGATATCAGCAGGTGAATCAACAACGATGATTCCGCACTCTCTCATGATTTTCTTTTTTGCTTCAGCAGTATCGTCCGCTCCACCTACGATGGCACCGGCATGTCCCATAGTACGGCCTTTTGGTGCTGTTTCACCGGCAATGAAACCTACAACAGGTTTGCGGTTACCATCCGCTTTGATCCAGCGTGCAGCATCTGCTTCCAGGCTACCACCAATTTCACCAATCATAATGATACCATGTGTTGCAGGGTCTTGCATTAATAATTCAACGGCTTGTTGTGTCGTAGTTCCAATAATTGGATCTCCTCCGATACCAATAGCTGTGGTAATTCCAAGACCAGCTTTTACCGTTTGGTCAGACGCTTCATAAGTCAAGGTACCTGACTTAGATACGATACCAACCGTTCCTTTTTTGAAAACGAAACCAGGCATGATACCTACTTTTGCTTCTTCGGCAGAGATTACACCCGGGCAGTTAGGGCCAATCAGGCGGCAATCTTTACCTTTTAAATATTCTTTCACTGCGATCATGTCACGTACCGGAATTCCCTCGGTAATGCAAATGATCACTTTAATACCTGCTTCAGCAGCCTCCAGGATTGCATCAGCAGCGAATGCCGGTGGTACAAATATGATGGAAACGTTAGCAGCAGCAACCTCTACCGCATCTTTAACTGTATTGAAAACCGGACGATCCAGGTGGGTAGTACCGCCTTTACCAGGAGTTACCCCTCCTACTACATTGCTTCCATACTCGATCATCTGTCCTGCATGGAACGTTCCTTCAGTACCGGTAAAACCTTGTACAATAATTCTTGATTGTTTGTTAACTAATACGCTCATACTTATCGGTTTTAGAATTAGAGGCTGCTAAATTATAGTTTTAAGTGATTATTACAAAGGATTTTATGCCTTTTAAATATATTCTCCTTGTTATAAGGGGTTTATGAAAGTTGGATTTTAGCCAGGTACGGCTTAAGGCAGATAAAACTTGGGGATTTGCGTTTTTGTTCTATCTTCGCAAGCCCTAGCCCTTTGATTGAAGGGTAGAGGAAGCGTGAACCCCTGAAGATTCTAAAAAAAGCACACGTTGAACATAAAGACTGATCATACAGACACCATCGTGGCACTGGCCACTCCACAAGGGCTTGGCGCCATTGGAGTGATAAGGCTTAGTGGAGCCAAAGCGTTTGAGATAGGCAGTACCCTATTTGCTACGAAGAACCTGAAACGAAAACAACTTCAAAACTATGCAAGCCATACCATCCATTATGGTGTGATCATGGAAAATGAGATTATCCTGGATGAGGTACTGGTAAGCATTTTTAAAGCGCCACATAGCTACACCAGCGAAAATACGCTGGAAATATCCTGTCATGGTTCCCATTTCATTCAGCAACAGCTCATACAACTTTTTATAAAGCATGGTGCCCGCATGGCACAACCAGGAGAGTTTACACTGAGAGCTTTTTTAAATGGCAAACTTGACCTTTCCCAAGCCGAGGCGGTTGCCGATTTGATTGCCAGTAACTCCGCTACTTCTCACCAGGTGGCGATACAACAAATACGTGGCGGTTTTAGCAACAAGATTAAAACCTTGCGTCAAAACCTTATCGACTTTGCTTCTTTAATTGAACTGGAACTTGATTTCAGTGAAGAAGATGTGGAGTTCGCGGATCGTAGTGATTTAAAAAAACTGGTGAACTCCATACAACGCATTGTGCAACGCCTCATCGACTCCTTTGAAGTTGGCAATGTAATTAAAAACGGAATACCGGTAGCCATTGTAGGAAAGCCCAATGCCGGAAAATCAACTTTATTAAATGTATTACTGGAAGAGGATCGTGCTATTGTTTCGGAGATACCCGGCACCACCCGCGATGTGATAGAAGATGAAGTAACGATAGAAGGTGTACAGTTCCGTTTTATTGATACAGCCGGCATACGCGATACAAATGATGTGATTGAATCCATTGGTGTAGAGAAAACATTTCAGCAACTGAAATTATCGGCCATTGCGATTTATTTATTTGATGCGCATGAAATCACCGCTGCTGAATTGCGCCTGATTGTGAAAGAAATTGAACCCCACTTGTTCAATTCTCAATTGGTATTGGTTGCCAATAAAATTGACAAAGAAGATGTAGAATATACCAAACGTGAATTTTCTTCTTTCCCTGAAATACTGTTCATCTCTGCAAAAGAACACATCGGCATTGATGAATTAAAAAAGCATCTCGTGCATTTATTTGATACACGCACAGTGAACCTCACCGAAACAATTGTGACCAATGCCCGTCATGCCGAAGCGTTGAGACATACCAATGTATCCCTTATGAAAGTATTGGATGGATTGAATCAAAATGTAAGCGGGGATTTTTTAGCGATGGATATACGGCAGGCGTTGCATTACCTGGGGACTATAACAGGTGATATCTCAACGGATGATTTGTTGGGGAATATATTTAGTAAGTTTTGTATTGGGAAGTAACTTCCTATTACAAAACAGATAACGAACCGATACAAAACCGATAGCCACCTCCACTTTATCCACAAACAGGGCCTTCCAGTATTAAACTATGCTCACATAAATTGTTTTTATCAATCATCCTTTTCATTGTTACTCCCCATCTTTAATCAAACTGAAAATTAATCATTTTCCCGACTTAGCTACCCCTTTTTCCAAGTGACCACGATTCCCGTTAAATTTGATTTGGAAGAATAATGAGCCACTTGTTAACAAAATTAAATGATTCCGGAGCCTTTAATCTACTTTTACATTAATCAAATTTAAAACAAAATGGAAACTCAGGACAGACAAACTCAGGAATTGATTGATTATTTAATTAAACATAATTGCCTTACCTCGGAGGATTATCGGGCATCGAATAACGTTTCCCAAAACGATTGGATTATAATAAAGCAAGTCGCTTTAAAAAGAAATTACATGACTCCGGGAGGATCACCAGATAGTTATTTTGTTACTTCAAACGGTAGGGGATATGGTGACAACAGGTACATTGAAGAAATTCAAAAAGAAAGAGTTGAAAATGAATTACAAAAGCAGAAAGAGGAAAAAGAAAATCAAAAGCTGCATTTAGAAGTTAAACACTTAAAAATGCAGGTAAAAGTTTTCTGGCTGGTTTTGATCGGAAGTGGAATTAAAGAGATTTTAGCACTCTTCTATCATTAATATCAAGTAAAGAAACGGCCAAAATCTATATATGATCACATCATCATGTATAAATGCTTTACATGATAAAGCATCGTTGGTGGTTCCAGGACGCTTCCCGGAAAAATTTTGCCCTTATTTAGATCCTTGAACTTTATGTTCGACCTTTGTGTAAATTAATTAATAAAAATGGAAAAGCCTAAAGCTTGCAGAGACAAAGATTTATTTAGAATGAATAAGTCGGAAAATTGGAATGAATATTTTATTTCAAATCTTCCCGATTATTTAAAACATGGGTGTTTCGAATTCGAAGATTGGATTATTATAAAAAACGATGTC
>DASRRA010000369.1:0-4062 GCA_035696085.1 Bacteroidia bacterium
GCGGTGCATTTGAATTCCAGGGGCAAAAATGTTCTGCGGCATCAAGAGCATATATCCCTTCAAATATTGCTGAAGAAGTTAAAAAGAAATTGATCGCAGGTGTTAAGAGTTTTAAAATGGGAACGCCTGAGGACTTTACCAATTTTATCAATGCAGTGATCGATGAAAAAAGTTTTGATAACATTAAAAGATATATTGATAACGCTAAAAAAGATAAGAAAGCAGAAATATGGGTAGGAGGTAAATGTGATAAAAGCCAGGGTTATTTCGTTCAGCCAACTATCATTGAAGCAAAAGATCCGAAGTATGTAACAATGTGCGAAGAGATCTTTGGACCAGTACTTACTATATATATATACAATGCTAACCATTTTGAGCGGACATTGGATCTTGTGAACTCAACTTCACCCTATGCGTTGACGGGTGCTGTCATTGCAAAAGACAAATCGGCAATTGAACTTGCCACAAATAAACTTAGAAATGCTGCTGGCAATTTTTATATAAACGATAAGCCAACAGGTGCCGTTGTTGGGCAACAACCATTTGGCGGCGCAAGAGCAAGCGGTACAAATGACAAAGCGGGAAGTATCCTTAATCTTTATCGCTGGTTAAGCGCAAGAACGATCAAAGAGACATTTAATCCGCCAACAGATTACAAATATCCTTTTATGCAGGAAAAATAAATTGAAAGCCCCTTTCACGGGGCTTTATTATTTTAGCAGAAATATCAGTTCCGTTGAAATCAATACTTACAGAACCGCAATTAGAAATAACAATTAAGCGACTTGCTCACCAGGTTTTGGAAAATCATGTCGATCTTACAAATACTGTTGTAATAGGTCTGCAGCCAAGGGGAATTTATCTATCAGACAGAATTGTGGATGAAATAAAAAAGGAAACTGGTGCAGATAAAATTCAATATGGCAAACTGGATATTACTTTTTATCGCGATGATATTCGAAAAGAACTTCATATTGCGAACCGCACTGATATTCCTTTTTCAATTGAAGGGAAAAATGTTATCCTGATAGATGATGTATTATATACTGGAAGAACAATTCGTGCAGCACTGGATGCCTTACTTGATTTTGGTCGTCCCGAAAAAGTTGAACTCTGCGTTTTGATCGATCGTCGTTTCAGCAGACAATTACCAATACAGCCTGATTATATCGGTAAATCCATCGATTCCATTCTCTCACAAAAAATAAAGGTGTATTGGAAAATTAAAGATGGGAAAGATGAAGTGATCATTTCGAATGAATGATTTAATTTCTTTCCTTTGTGCTCTTGATTCCCCAAAAGAACATAATTTTTTTATTGTAAGTCATTGTCAATTACTAAAAGAATTGCGAGGGGAATGTAATTTTTTGCAATGTATTGTGCAATCGGTTGCATCGATATTCACACCAAATACACAGGTGATTATATTTTCCAAACAGTCGTTTGCGCAAAAAAATATATGTAATCGGTTGCATTTATTTAAAAAATTCTTATATTCGTTACAAGAATTTCCAATTCGGTTGCTAGATCCTTCAAACCAATTTTAAAAACTGCTTGCATTATGAAACAAAAAAAACGTCTTCTTGTCGTCTTGACAAGGCATTCCATTTTTCTTGCATTTTTCCTTTTATTAATTTCCAACTCTTATGCTCAAAAAACAATTACGGGAACAGTTATCGGGCCAGATACTAAGCCGGTTGTTGGCGCATCCGTAGTTGTAAAAGGAACAAGCGTCGGAACTACCACTAATGATCAGGGGGTATTTTCAATTGCTCTACCCGCGAATCATGATGTGCTTTTGATTACTTATGTGGAATATGAAGTAAATGAGGTTACCGTTACAGGTAACACGGTTAATGTTACCATGAAATTAAGAGACGTCACCCAGAATGAAGTGGTCGTTACAGGTTATGGTACACAAAGAAGAAGGAATGTAACCGGGGCTATTTCTTCAATTAATAATAAAACACTGAATGAAATATCGGCACCTAATCTTGCCCAGGCATTGCAAGGCAGAATGGCTGGCGTTAGCGTTGTAAACAGTGGCACGCCGGGATCTCAGCCAATTGTTCGTATCAGAGGGATCAGTTCTATAACCTTTGGATCTGATCCTTTATATGTCATAGATGGAGTACCAACAGGTAACATATCCAACTTTGATATGCAGGATATTGAAACCATTGATGTGTTGAAAGATGCTTCTGCTGCGGCAATTTATGGATCACGTGCTTCGAATGGAGTGATCATGATCACAACCAAAAAAGGAAAAAGGGATCGTAAATTACATGTAGGTCTTAATTCTTATTATGGTGTACAAAGGATAACTGAGCGACTTGATCTGCTGAACCCGACCCAATTTGACGCATATTCAAAGGCTTACAACGGAAAGTTAGTGGCCAGACGTGATCCCAATAATAACCCTGTATGGGTCACCCGGCCGATCTATACTGGTGCTTCCACAACCTATGGCAATAATGTTACCGATTGGCAGGATGAATACTTCCAAGATGGTCCGATGACCGAAACCAATATCACCTTGAGTGGCGGGAATGAAATATCAAGGTTTAGTGCTTCCGGAGGTTATTATAAGCAGGAAGGTACTGCTCCCAACGTAGCATTCCAGCGCTACAGTTTTAAAATAAATTCTGACCATATCATAAGCAAGGTGTTTACGTTTGGTCAGTCCATTATTGCAAGTAATTCTATTCAAAAAGGAGATGCTAACGCCGGGGGTACAAGAAGTAATCTTGTCAATGTAATCCGAATGATGCCTTATATGCCTGTAAAAGACCCAACAACAAATGGTGGTTATAGAGGGGTAATTAGTGGTTTAGATGGAGGAGATCCCACCAATCCGATTGAAGATGCTGAATTAAAAAATCCCCAGGAAAATTCAACTGTAAAGATCCTGGGTAATGCTTTCCTGGAGATCAATATTTTGAAGGGCTTGCAATTCAAATCGACTTTTGGTATTGATTATGCAAACGGACGATTTTACCGCTTTACGCCGATATTTAATGATAGTGGAACAGTTAATGGTGCCATTTCTACTATTGCTGGAGTCACTGATAACAGAAATACTTCAACAGTGTTACTTTATACTGAGCAGCTGACTTATAACAAACAATTTGGTAAACATAACATAACTGCAACCGGGGTGTTTGAATCCCAACATCAAAAAACAAGAGCATTAAACGGCTTCGGAAACCAGCCTACGAATAGCCTGAGAGTTATCCAAGGTGCAACTAATCAAGCTGTGTCCTCCAATTATGGAGAGAATTTCCTGGTTTCCCTCTTAGGCCGTATTAACTATGATTACGCAGGTAAGTATATTCTGAGTGCCGCTTTTCGGCGTGATGGCCTCTCAGTTTGGGCTCCCGGAAAAAAATGGGGAAATTTCCCTTCTGCTTCCGTAGGATGGAGAGTTGACCAGGAGGATTTTATGAAGAATGTCGAATTAATTTCTGAATTAAAACTCAGAGGTGGTTTTGGGATTACAGGGCTTAACGGATTGGTTTTAGGAAATTACCCGTGGTTAGTAAATGTAGCCGCGAATAGCTCTTCTTATCCTTTTAATAACGTCCCTAGCCAGAACAACAATGGGTTAGGTTCAGGCGTCAACCAATTGGGCAACGAGGACCTGGAATGGGAAACAACCAAACAAACCAATATTGGTGTGGACCTGGGGATATTGAAGAATAAATTTACATTAAGCGCTGATTATTTTATTCGTCAAACAGACAACCTGATATTAGGTGTGCAGGTACCTCCTTCATTTGGATATTTAAATTCTAGTGTTAACAAAAATGTAGGATCAATGAAGAATAATGGTTTTGAATTCTTATTAGGATATCATGACAAGGCGGGTGATTTTAGATGGGATGTTACTGCTAATGCCAGCTTTATTGACAATGAAGTATTAAAACTTGCAGAAGGACTTAACAATATCCCGGCTGGCGCTGATGCGGCAGATTATGGCGGATGGGATGTAACCAATACTGAACCAGGAAGACCTATTCAATATTTCTGGGGCTTTATCGTAGATGGTATTTTCCAGTCAAA
>DASRRA010000370.1:0-2002 GCA_035696085.1 Bacteroidia bacterium
GTTACAGGTTTGTCTTCACCAAACCCTACTGCGCTCAAACGGCTAACGGCAATACCCTTACTCACCAGGTAATCCACCACAGCTTTAGCCCTGTTTTTGCTCAACGCTAAATTATAAGCATTTGAACCGGTATTATCTGTATGTCCTTCTATTGTAAGTTTAGCATTAGGATACTTATTCAGGATGTCCGCAAGCTGATTCAAAGGTTCGTTAGATATTTCCTGAAGCATAGCATTATTAGTATGGAAATAAATATTTTTAGCGATATATGTAAGTTTGGTTTTGACATCCTCAGGACATCCATAGTTTGATCCTGGTCCCGGAGTATCAGGACAACGGTCAGTGGCATCAGGAACCCCGTCACCATCACGGTCTGTAACTGGGCAACCATCATTCTTGGTTGAGCCTGGCTCATCAGGACAGCGGTCTTTATTATCTGTAACACCATCTTTGTCGCGGTCAGGATATGGACAACCATCCAATTCCGGATAACCCGGCATATCAGGACATTTATCTTTATCATCAAATATGCCATCTTTATCAGTATCAGGTATGGGGCATCCCTCGTATTTGGCAACACCTGCAACAGTTGGACATTTATCCCTGCTATCAAATATTCCGTCACCATCCGTGTCTTTATCAACAGGAGGAGGAACTACAACGACCTCGGGCCATGGTTTTGCCTTATGAAATCTTAGTCCTATCGTGAACTGAAATCCACGATTAATCAATGAAATAGCAGGTGCAATAGTATGTACTTCATAAAATCCGTACATATACCGGCCACTTAGCATAATATCTTTCCCTATCCAATATTCCAATCCGCCGGTAATATGAGCATCAAATTCTTCTGCAGAGCCTGTTATATCAAACTCACCAAATTTGTTGCTTTCTTCCGCATAAAGGATCGCATCCAACTGTGGGCCTGCAAACGCTACAAACTTTTTTGAAAATTGATATTTTATTAAAAGGGGGATTGAAAAATAATTGAAGCGAAAGTTTTTCTTTTCTTTTAATTCAGTTGATAGATCTCCCCCCATGGATGAATAAAGAAACTCGGGTTGAACAGAGATAGGGAATTTTCTTATCGGAATGTTCACAAATGCTCCAGCAACAAAACCAGTACGATAATCGGAGTTGATAAGATCGGATGAATTTCCATTTAAATTTAATTTAGATACATTAATGCCGGTTTTAATACCAAATGAAGTTTTTTTTTGTTTCTCGGTTGACTGGCCTATTGCGGGTAACGAAATAATGAAAAATACAGTTGTTAGTAAGAGTAAAAAGTTTCGCATGGCGCTATAGGTTGGATGCCCTAAAGTAAGGATAAATCCCAACCCAATCAAGAAACTTATTTTCATTTTGCATTGAATTAAAATAGTTTTTATAAAAAATAATTTTTCAATTTATCCGTATTTAAAAATAAAAGTATCTAACTTGAGATGCCTCCATTGTTATGAGAAAACTTCCTTTTTATCCATTACTGGTCGCCATTTTTTTTGCGGTTTCCTGTAGCACTTCTTATAAAACAGAAAATGTTCAATACAGTCATTACAGGATACAGCAATATGATGAAGGAAGTAAATCGCTTGCAACAATTGTAAGACCTTATTCAGATAGTGTAAACAAATTAATGAATGTTGTGATCGGTTACAATGCTGTGCAGCTTGAAAAGAAAGATGAGCGCAACACATTAGGATTTTTTATCACAGATGCATACCTGGAAATGGCAAAACAAAAATTTGATGCGAAAGTTGATGCAGCATTTATGAATTCTGGTGGTATTCGTTTGCCTGAAATACCTGCAGGAGCCGTTACGCAAGGAAAGATCTTTGAATTAATGCCGTTTGATAACTTGATGGTATTATTAAAAGTGAAAGGGAGTCTCTTAAAGCAATACCTGGATGCACTTGCAGCCGATGAAGGTGTGATAGAATCAGGCATTACTATGCAAATTGTAAATAAAACAGCACAACAAGTATTAATTGGAGGCAAGCCA
>DASRRA010000371.1:0-2132 GCA_035696085.1 Bacteroidia bacterium
AAGAAGCCAATGCGGAAATGGCGCTGCAATTGCTTTTTAATATGATTCATCTTGCGGCATGGAATGAAAAAACACATATTACTTCTAAATTAAAATTGCATAAGATCCATGGTACCCTGCAACAGGTAGAATTTCAAGATAAATTTGACCTGGTTTACTACGATGCATTTGGTCCTACCGCCCAGCCGGAGATGTGGGAGGAAACAATCTTTTCAAAGCTATGGAATGCGATGGCTGAAAATGGAGTATTGGTTACCTATTGTGCCAAAGGCAGTGTGAAACGGATTTTAAAAGGGATAGGATTCCTGGTAGAAGCATTGCCGGGACCGCCAGGTAAACGTGAAATGATCAGAGCAACAAAACAAGTTTCAGAAAAATAATGAGTATAAAACAATTTAATATACGCGCTTACGGCATTTGGATAAATGAAAAAAATCAGGTGCTGGTTGCTGATGAATTAGTGAAGCAAAGCTGGATTACAAAATTTCCCGGAGGTGGATTGGAATTTGGAGAAGGATTGATTGATTGCATCAAAAGAGAATTTATGGAAGAGCTGAATTTAAGAATTGAAGTGCTTGACCATTTTTACACAACTGACTTTTTTCAGCAATCCGCTTTTCATAAAGATCATCAAATCATCAGTGTGTATTATTTGATAAAACCTATTTCGACGGATAAAATTGCCGTAAAAGAAAAACTGACTGATTTTAAACCAGAAGTAGCGGATGAACAAAAAGTCAGATGGATTTCGTTAGATGAGATATCAGCAACAGATTTTACATTGCCCATTGATAAAATAGTAGGCGATCTGCTGGCACAAAAAAAGAAGCAACGTTGAATGAACAACGTTGCTTCTTTTTTATACTGATTTTAATTTTTTAATTTAATCGATAAGGCACAATCAATTCAAATTCCGGAATGGTTACTCTGAATTGGAGCTTGTCAACTTTACGTTCCATTAAATAAGAACCACTCATTTTTCCTACATCTGTTGTTAGGCTACATGCCGATTCGTAATCAAATGATTCTCCCGGCTCAAGGACAGGTTTCTCACCAATTACTCCTTCACCATCAACTTCACTGTACTCCGTACCGGAATCAAAAATGTCCCAATGACGGGTTAGTAATTGAACCGTGTGCTCACTGTTGTTTTCGATGGTGATGTGATAAGAAAAAAGGAAATGACGGTGTTCAGATACTGAATGTTCACTCTGAAATTTTGTTTCCACACTGATTTTAATCCCATGTGTAACTTTTGTTGCTTGTGCTCCCATGAAATGCATATTTAAAACATTTAAATTATCCCCTCTACACAAAATTGAGAAAAAACTTTCTTAATTCCCGATCCTTGTAATAAATACTATGTTAAGTTACGATTTTTTTAAAAATAGCGATTGATTTGTTGATAAAATTTATCATCTGTCTTTCAAAGAATTCAATCGCTTTACATTAATGAGCTGATCATAAAACGTGCCGGGATAACGGTAATAAATTAGCACTGCATACTCGTTTTCTGTTTGGGAATGACTGCCCTCAATCAATGTTTCATCTATCTCTTTTGAATCGTCTTTTAAAAAAGCATATTCATAGTTATAATATCCTTGTTTAAGATAAATATTACCGAAATAACCCATACGTTTTACATCGTAATCCAATTGGTTTTCCGATATACATTTCCAACCATTAAATGCTCCAAAAATATACAGTTTGCCATCTGTAAATACTTCATTACAAGGAAGAAAAAAAGAAACCATGCAATAATCGGCTTCTGTGTCACTGTTCTTGCTCACGGCATCTTCTGCTTTAATGACAAAATTACCATTGATGTCCGCATCGGTGGCATATTGTTTAAACGAACGCTTTTCGTCGGGCAAAAGTATAACATGGTTTCCAAAAGAATCCTGTTTAATAGTGGCAACGCGTTCTGAATGGTAACGAATACTTTTTATGTTCATATTCCTGAACTCATTTAGGCCTGCAAATACATTTTCCTGGTCGTTGTTATAAACAATTTGCTGATCCTTTACATATAAAGGCTTTAATCCCGATTTAGCATTGCTCCAATGGTTATTTTGAAGCACAATCACTTTTAAATTGTTATAAACATTTTCGATTGCATAATCGGGGTGCTC
>DASRRA010000372.1:0-7548 GCA_035696085.1 Bacteroidia bacterium
ATGGGGTGTTGATTTATACATATGAAAATAACCAACAAAATTCATTAGCCGTTTATACGAGTTTAATGGCGCATGGTCATTATAAAGTTAAACGGTATATTGTTCCTGCTTCACAAGCTGGTATGGGTTGTCCGGTAATGAATGACAAAGATTCGTTTACCGGGAAACTTACAGCATACGCCAGTAATCTATTTAAATAATCAATCAATTATAAATTAACCAAACTATCAATCCATGAAAAAAACACTTTCAATTATAACAATTTGCTTCGCAGCATGCATGCTTGTTGTTACCTCTTGCAAAAAAGACAAGACGGATGAAGAAACAGAAACACCGGTAACACCGATCAATCCTACCTTATATGAACAGGTTGGCGGTACAACAATGAAGACAGATCCAACAAGCCCAAGCAAACAAATTGAAGCGGGGCGTTTGGCACTTCGCTCTGTAGTGGATAGTTCTATTTACATCATTGCAGGTGATACAGCCATGACTAAATATTTTGGTGTGTTATTATCAGAAGTGACTACAGGAAATACAACTGGCTTTGCAGCGTTAAGTAAAAATTTTACAGATTTTCTGTGTGTAGCAACCGGCGCAACTAACCCAGCATATGCATATACTGGTAAATCTATGAAAGCCGCACACGATCCTGCAAGCAATTCACGAATGGGGCTAAAAGTCAATGCTGCTGACTTTGATAAATTTGTTGGCGACATTGGTAAAGGGTTAGTGAAAAATGGTGTGACTTCAACCGGCAGTACAGCACAATTGTATGCTGATTTAGTAAAACTGTTATACACTACAAAAACAGATATTGTTCAACGTTAGTTATGTATAAACTGAAATAAAAAAATCCCTTGCAACATCATTGCAAGGGATTTTTATTTTAGATACTAAAATATTAAGCTTCCGCCAGTATGGTGATTTTGTTGTTTAATACTTCTACAACACCACCGTTGATATCAAAACTTTCTACTTTTTTAGAAGGCTCCGTTATTTTAACCGTTCCTTGTTTTAACGTAGCAATTAATGGAGCGTGATTTTTTAATATACCAAAAGAACCTTCAGCACCTGGAAGTTTTACTGCTTCCACATCGCCGCTGTATACTTTTTTTTCCGGAGTTATTATTTCTAAATGCATATGAATGTTCTAAATGGTTGAAACCAATAACTATTTATTTTCTGCTAAAATTTTCTTGCCTTTTTCAATTGCATCTTCAATTGTACCAACCAAGTTAAACGCAGCTTCCGGGTATTGATCTACTTCACCATTCAAGATCATGTTAAATCCTTTGATGGTATCTTCAATCGAAACGAACACACCTTTTAATCCGGTAAATTGCTCAGCAACGTGGAAAGGTTGAGATAAGAAACGTTGAACACGTCTTGCACGGCTCACCACTAATTTATCTTCCTCTGATAACTCGTCCATACCAAGGATGGCGATGATATCCTGTAACTCTTTATAGCGTTGTAAAATTTGTTTCACGCGTTGTGCAGTTCCATAATGTGCATCTCCAAGTACCGCTGGTGTTAAGATACGGGATGTAGAATCCAATGGATCCACAGCCGGATAAATACCAAGCTCGGAAATTTTACGGTTCAATACCGTTGTTGCATCTAAGTGGGCAAATGTTGTAGCAGGTGCAGGATCTGTTAAGTCATCGGCAGGTACATACACCGCTTGTACAGAAGTGATGGATCCACGTTTTGTAGAAGTAATACGCTCTTGCATCAATCCCATCTCGGTTGCTAATGTAGGTTGGTAACCTACCGCTGATGGCATACGACCTAATAAAGCGGATACCTCAGAACCAGCTTGGGTAAAACGGAAGATGTTATCAATAAAGAATAAGATATCACGTCCACCTGATTTTTCATCCCCATCACGGAAATACTCAGCCATTGTTAATCCTGACAAAGCAACACGTGCACGTGCTCCTGGAGGCTCATTCATCTGACCGAACACGAATGTAGCTTGAGATTTTGCTAATTCCGTTTTATCAACTTTGCTCAAATCCCATCCACCACTTTCCATGGAATGTTTAAATGCTTCACCATATTTTACGATACCTGATTCGATCATCTCACGTAACAAGTCGTTTCCTTCACGTGTACGCTCACCAACACCCGCAAATACGGAATATCCTTCGTGACCTTTTGCAATGTTGTTGATTAATTCCTGGATCAATACGGTTTTACCTACTCCGGCACCACCGAATAAACCAATTTTACCACCTTTTGCATAAGGCTCTAATAAGTCAATAACTTTAATACCTGTAAATAATACTTCTGTTGATGTAGAAAGGTCCTCATATTTAGGAGGATCACGGTGAATTGGATTACCACCTACGTTAGAAGCTTCGGAAAGTCCGTCAATCGCTTCACCTACTACGTTAAATAAACGTCCTTTTACCTGGTCACCTACAGGCATTGTAATACCTGCACCTGTACTTGTAACAACCATACCTCTGTACAAACCATCTGTAGAATCCATCGCAATGGTACGTACGGTTTGCTCACCAACGTGTTTTTGTGTTTCAAGAATAACTTTCTGACCGGTAGGTTTAAGAACTTCCAGTGCATCCAGAATTTTTGGTAATGCAACTCCGCCTTCGAAACTTACGTCAACCACGGGACCAATTACCTGTATGATTTTACCTGTTTGTTTTGACATTTTATGAATAGTATTATTAGGGTTTTTAAAATCGAGTGCAAAAGTACTTTATTTTTTTTAGCTAAAAAAGCGATTTTTGATGTTTTTATAATTAATTTCGGGCTGGTAACATTCCCTGTTTTTAATGGAAAAGATTTACCCATTTAGCAGTACTTTTACCGAAATTATCGAAACGTGTTCAAAAACACTTCTGGTCAACCAGGCTCCATAAAATGAAAGTTTACACCAACATTGATGATTTTAAGGGAGTTAAGAACCCGATTGTAACCACCGGAACCTTTGATGGAGTACATTTAGGGCATCAAAAACTCATTTCCAGGCTAAAAGATGTAGCTCGTGAGGAAAAGGGAGAAACGGTATTGCTTACTTTTTCCCCGCATCCGCGCATGGTTCTTTTCCCGGATGATAATGAACTCAAATTATTAAACTCTCTTCCTGAAAAAATAGAACTCCTTGAGAAATATGGCGTGGATCATCTCATCATTTATCCTTTTACCAAGGAATTCTCCCGATTGACATCTATCGAATTTGTCCGTAATATCCTGGTCAATAGCATACAAACCAAACGCCTGGTAATCGGTTACAACCACCATTTTGGACGTAACCGTGAAGGTTCTTTTGAGCATTTGAAAGAATACGGCCCTTTGTATGGTTTCGAAGTAGAAGAAATTCCGGCAAAAGATATTGATCACATACAAATCAGTTCTACAAAAATCCGCAATGCCCTTTTAATAGGGGATGTGAAAACGGCTAATACCTATCTTGGCCACGAATATACACTTACGGGTACAGTGGAAAAAGGAAAACAGTTGGGAAGAACAATCGGATACCCAACAGCCAATTTGCTCATCAATGATCAGTACAAGCTTATTCCCGGAAATGGTGTGTATGCTGTTAAAATAAAGCATAAGAACAATTACTATGGCGGAATGATGAATATTGGTAATAATCCTACCGTGGAAGGCAAAGGCAAAAGTATTGAAGTAAATATTTTTGATTTTGATAAAGATATATACGGAGATGAAGTGACCATTTATTTTATCGATCGCCTGCGGGATGAGGTTAAATTCAATAATCTGGAAGAGCTAAAGGAACAACTGGCAAAGGATAAAGAATCATCTCTTTTGCTATACAATTCAACCCGCTTACACAAAGCATAAATTAAGCAAAATATAATTCTGAATTCTGGGTTATAATCATTAACTTAGGGCTCAGCCATTATAGATGCGTATTCAATGATTCTAATTTCCAAATTAAATTTACAGACCTTTTCGCGTAAAATTTTAGTAACCGTATTGTTGGTATGTGCGGCCAATCGTATTTCAGCGCAACAGGCACTGCTGGATTCGCTGACGCTGGATACACTGACAGCATATACTTCTCTCGAGGAAGCCTTGAAGCATCCCGACCAGGTCATCAAATTGGAATTACGCAAAAAGAAATACAAGGAATTTCCAAAAGAAATAACTCAATTTAAAAACCTGCAATACCTTGATTTAAGCAAAAATTTAATCAAAGAGATTCCGGCCGGAATTAAAGAATTAACTTCCCTGCAATATCTTTCGCTTGCCAGAAATAATATTGTGGAACTTCCGAATGAAATCGGAGAACTCACTAACCTTTATTACCTGAATGTGAATCAAAATGATTTGGAAGCATTGAGTCCTGCAATTGGAAATTTAGAAAAACTACGCAACCTGGATTTATGGAGCAATAATCTTTCTCATTTTCCGGACGAAATAAAAAATATGAAGAGTTTAAAACTGATGGACTTACGGGTAATCATGATACCGGATGCAGAGCAGAACCGCATCCAGGCATTGCTTCCACAAACAAAAATATATTTTTCTCCATATTGTAAATGTGCGCAGTAACTTTGTGCCTATGAATTTTCATCTGCAATTTCAGGTTCCTTCTTTTTCATCAAAACTAAAATATGATGATGCACTGGTGTTTATAGGTTCCTGCTTTGCGGAACACATGACGGCTCAGTTGCAACAATACAAATTCAATACGCTGTTAAATCCTCATGGCATATTATACAACCCTCAAAGTATTGCTACAAGTCTGCATAGCTATATTAACAAAACATTCGTAAACGAGCAAGATTTGTTTTATGCCGACGGTATTTATCATTCCTGGCAACATCATAGTCAGTTTTCTAATGCATCAAAAGAATTGTGCTTACAACATATTAATGAGGAAATTCAGCATGCCCATACAGTATTAAAAAAAGCAGATTGGTTATTCGTTACCCTGGGTTCCGCTTATGTTTACAAACACAAAAAAACAAATGCGTATGTGAGCAATTGCCACAAGCAACCTTCACAAGAATTCACCAAGGAATTATTATCACTCGAAAAATTGCTTGACCAATACAAACAATTGATTGTTGGTTTACAAAATTTCAACAGTCAGTTGAAAATTGTTTTTACCGTTAGTCCTGTTCGTTATGTGCGTGACGGTGTTATTGAAAACACAAGAAGCAAAGCACGTTTATTTGAATTGATACATGCCTTAACAGATTCTGAAAAAGTAATTTATTTCCCTGCATACGAGCTGGTGATAGATGACTTGCGCGATTACCGTTTTTACAAAGCGGATTTGGTGCACCCCACTGATCAGGCAATTGAATATGTGTTTGGAAAATTAACGCAGGCCGCATTCGATGATTCCACACAACTGCTTTTTGAAAAAATAAAAGACGTGGTGAAAGCAAGGGAGCATCGTGTATTCCAGGAAAACACTGCCGCCCATCAAAAATTCAAAACGACTTATTTTAACCGGTGCAAACAGCTAAATGATAAGTATCCTTTTCTTTCTTTAACGGAAGAAATGGAATACTTTAGGTAAACATTATTTTAATTAAAACTTCAAATTCAATCCCATCAAAAAGTTAGTCCCCGCCTGCGGATAGTAAAAATTCTCCGTAACACGTTGCCCTCCGAAAATATATCCATACGTATAACCATTGGATTCATATTGTTCATTAAACAAATTATTCACGGCAAGTGTTAACCCTACTTCAGGGATTGCTTTTGTTTTAAAATGATAATTGATGCGTACATCATTTACAAAAAATGCATCTAACCTTCTGTCATTATTAGAGGTATTATCTAAATACTGTTTACTTACATATTTGCTGATGAAACTGATTTTAAAATTTTTGAATAGCTCATATGCAATGGTACTGCTTGCAATCATGTTTGGAGAAAAGGCGATGTCAGTTGTTCTGTAGGTGATGGTGTCTTGTCCCCCCATATCATAATTGTCCGTATACTCATGAAAATTTTTGATTTTGTTATCGCTGTAAGTTGCATTCAAGCTCCAGGTTAATTTTTGAATAGGATGAAAAACAATTTCCGCTTCCGCTCCCTGGCGGAAACTTGTTGGAACATTCGTACGAACATAAGCACCCACATCATTGATTTGCCCCGTAACAATTAATTGATCTTTGTAATTCATGTGATACAGATTAAGTGCCCAGTCCATTCGTTTTGTATAATGGCGGTAGCCTATTTCCACATCTTGCAATTGCTCAGGTTTGGGTCTGCTGTAACCGGGGGATTGTGTATAATCATCACGCCCCGGTTCTTTGTGTGCAACGCTATAAGATGCATACACATGGGCAGCATCACTGACATCATAATTGACTCCCACTTTCGGATTGATGAAATTCAAAGAAACCCCTTGTGTAACATTTTCCAAATTACGGTTGTATCCTAGAAATTTATAATACACATTTCGTTCTTGCACATCTACAAACAGATTGAGTTTTTCGAAAAACAAATAGTTTAATTTTACAAAAATGTTGGCATCAGTTTTATGTGCGGTGTCATTGTAATAGCGGTGGTTAGGTCCGGCAGTGCTTGCATATTCCGACCAGATGATTTCTCCAAAATGTTGTCCATCATATTGATTCCAGGCACCACCAAGTAAGGCCGTAAAATTTTTCTTGCTGTTATAATTAACAGAGAACGTAGCTCCATAAAAATCATTGTCGAGCCATCTTCTGCGAACAAGATTGGTTTGTGTAATGGTATCGGTTCCGAAAATAACGTCGGCTAATCCATAAGAACTAAAGGGTTGATTTTTTTTATACTCTTCATAATATCCTTTACCTTTCGTATAATGCAAAGCAACGTGTGTATTGAAATGATCATTGATTTGAGTAGAGTAATGCAATTGGTAATAATTCTGTAAGTAATGATCTACCTGGTTGGCATATTGAAATTCGTTGTAGGTACGGCTCTTGGAATTTCTTAAATTATTGGCACTTTCTTCATCCAATCCATTTCGGATAATATAATCTTCGATTCCTTGTGCATCACCTTTTAAACGGGCTTCTGGTATACCATTCCAGGCTTGATAGGTTTCTTCCAAACCGGCGAAAGTGATAAATTTTAGAATGTGTTTTTCGCCATAATAAGCACCTGACAAATAATAGGATTTTAAATCCGAAGTGGCCCGATCAATAAATCCATCAGATGAGATTTTCGATAAGCGTGCATCGATAGCAAATTTTTTATTGATCAACCCTGTTCCTGCATTCACTGTATTTTTCCAGGTATTGAAAGAGCCATAAGAGCCGTTGTATTCTCCGTATGGTTTTGAATTGAGCTTCGTTGTTTGAATATTTAAACTTCCCCCAAATGCACCCGCACCATTGGTGGAAGTACCGGCGCCCCGCTGTATCTGGATGTTATCAACACTGGAAGCAATATCCGGAAGATCCACCCAATACGCACCTTGCGACTCCGCATCATTTACTGGGATACCATTGATAGTCGCATTTACACGTGTAGCATCTGATCCTCTAATGCGAATACCAGTATAGCCAACTCCTCCTCCTGCATCGGATGTAGTCA
>DASRRA010000373.1:0-11845 GCA_035696085.1 Bacteroidia bacterium
GGTTGATGCTTACATTTAAATCAAAGCCCAGCAATAGTATCAGAGAGTTAATATACAGCCACAACATAATCACAATCAAGGTTCCGATGGAGCCGTACAGCTTATTGTAGTTTCCGAAATTATTGACGTAATACGCAAAAATAATGGAGGTAATGATGGTGAGTATGGTTGCAAAAACAGAACCCGCTGAAAAAAAACGCCAGCCCTTGCTGCTTTTAGGTCCCATGAAATAATTAAAGGAGATGAACGAATAGCAGAGCGTTATGAGGATGAACCATTGCCCATAATAAATTACGTAGTACTCCACATTGTCTTTTACGATGAAACGCTGAAAAGCCAGCTCTGAGCCAATGATGAGCGCAATAGCGGTAAGTAGCAAGACGGTGGTAACAATAACGATGAGCAATGCTACCAAGCGTTGCATAAAGGGCGAACGGGTTTCAATCTGATGATAGGTTTCATTAAAAGCGTTGATCATGGCATTAAAACCGTTTGTAGAAAAATACAACGCCGAGATAAAACCAAAGGACAGCAAGCCTCCACGAGGGTTTTTAATGATATCAATAATGGTTTCCTCTGTTGCTTCGAATGCGGATTTGGGCAACAAGGACTTCATTAAATTGAATAATTCATCTTGGAAATGTTCAATAGGTATATAAGGAATCAGCGTAAATAAAAAGATAACCGAAGGGAAAAGTGCCAGGAAAAAGCTAAATGCAAGGGAAGTAGCCCTCATGTTCAACGCTCCATTTCGGATACCTTGTATAAAAAATTTAGAAACAAGATATAAAGATAAACCTTCAAAGCCAGGAAGGATCACCCTTTTGCTGGCTTTGAAGGTTTTATGTGCTGGTTTAAACTTTACTAATCGTCTGACGTTCTTTAGCTTCATCGAATAAAAATTCTTATGCTAAAATAAACGTTTATACGATATGTATTCTTATTGAACGATTACTTTTTCTGTTCCAATTAAATCAGACCCGGATGTTACCTGGAAGAAATAAATACCTGGTGCCAATTGAGCATCTTGCACAGGCAATTTGTTTCCGGAGAAGGAAATAGTTTTGTACACTTGTCCCAATTCATTCAGAATGTTCAATTTCCCGTTTTTAATATCGCTGCCAAAGTTAAGCGTTACAGCTGTATTACTTGGATTAGGGAAAACCGTAAAACTTTTCCCGCGTGCACTCAATTCTTTTAAACCTGTCGTTGTAGATTCTCCAATCAAACGAGTAATGCGGTTTCTTCCAATTTTATTATAATCTGTAAATGCCCCGGCGATAAGGATTTTTCCGTCACGTTGCACCGTTGTCTTGGTCAGGTAGTAATTTGGCCCGGTTCCAACGTTGAACTCAGTATCAAATGTTCCATCAGGCAAAAGGCGCGCTAAATTAGGAGACGAAATTCCATTGTATTTGGTGAATTCTCCACCGATAATGATTTTTCCATCCTGTTGCAAGCTGATTGAATAAATTCCTTTATCTACAGCCGATCCACTGTTGAACGTCGTATCCAATGTTCCATCGGAATTTAAGCGTGCAATTTTGTTGACAGTTACACCATTGTAACTTGTAATACTTCCCACGATAATAATTTTTCCATCTGGTTGTATAACTACTTTCGCTATATAATAACCGTTAGCACCGACACCTCCGGCATTAAATGTTGGGTCAATAGAGCCATCTTTGTTTAAACGAACAATGTAATTTTTGGCCACTGTATTGAATGAAGTAAATTCTCCAACTACAATCACTTTCCCGTCACTTTGAAGTGCAATATCCTGAACAGTTTGATTAGCACCCGTCCCAGGATTAAATGAATTATCCAATGAACCATTATCATTCAAACGGGCAATTCCATTTCTGGAAACACTATCGTATTCCGTAAAGGTACCAGCAATATAAACTTTACTTTCTCCTTGCAAAAGGACTTTATTAACCGTTGAATATCGTCCGATTCCCGAGACAAAAGATGCGTCAACTGTACCATCTTCGTTCATACGTGCAAGAGTTAAACCGCCACCAATAACAATTTTGTGGTCACCTCGAACTGCTATTGAATTAATTTGGTAACCCACCATATTTACATGAAAAGTATCATCATTGGAACCATCTGCATTGATGCGTGTAAAGTACTTTTGAGTCTTTCCATTATACGTATAAATCTCTCCGGCAAGAAGCAATTTTCCATTTTCCAGTTCCACAATATCCTGTATTGGGTTGTTTGAACCAGTTTGGATGTTAAATGTTTTGTCAAGATACCCATCTGTTTTTACTCTCGCAACACCATTCATAATGACATTATCATATGAACCGATAATCCCTCCGATAACAATCTTTGCATCACTTTGTTGAGAGATACTGTAAATATAACCTGTTACTGTTGGAATAGGGTTAAATGTAGCGTCTAACGTACCGTCAGCATTTACACGGATAAGATCAGCTGTGCCAGATCCTGAGGCTACCAGCACATAACCTCCAACAACTATTTTCCCATCAGTTTGGACCATCGTTGCATAGATAACACCATAAAAGGTTGGAGTTAGAAATGTAGAGTCTATCTCGCCTGTTGTATTCAATCTCACAAGTGCGGTACGAGTTGCTCCGTTAAATTCAGAAAATGTTCCACCCACAATTATTTTTCCGTCTGTTTGTATCGATATTGATTTTACAGCTTGATCCGTACCCGTTCCGATATGGAATGTTGTATCCAATGAACCATCTGTGTTCAGGCGTGCAATGTGATTAACACTGCTTCCATTGTAGGAAGTAAAATCTCCACCGATAAGCACTTTTCCATCTACCTGCGCTGCAATGGTTGTTACAATATCATTAGCGCCTGTTCCCACTTTAAAAACAGTGTCTAATGTACCATCCGCATTTAACCGTGCAATATTTTTTCTATCTCTGTTGTCATAGTAATTAAACTCTCCACCAATTAAAATTTTTCCATCGTTTTGCACTACAACTTTATTGACAGTACCTTCTACTGCAGGATAAAATGTATTGTCAATCGCTCCATCACTTAACAAGCGTGTAAACACATTACCCCCGGCTATAATTTTTCCATCCGTTTGTAAAGCAATGGAATTAATTTCCGTGATAAATGTAGTAGGAACATAATTAAAGGTGGTATCCACCCATCCATCCGGAAGAATACGTGCAATTCCTTTTCGCTGTGCACCATTATATCTTTTAAATTCTCCTCCTATCAAAATTTTTCCATCAGTTTGAACCGCGGTTGTTTTAACTGCTTGATTTGCTCCCAGTCCAAAATCAAAACCTCTGTCAGTCGGGTTAAATGTTGGATCTATTTCACCTGCATTTTGTGCGACTGCGGAGGTACACAAAAAGAAACCAAAAAGAAGGGGGATGGTTTTTAAATTTTTAATAATTTTTTTCATATTGATAATAATTTTAAGTTGGTTAATTGGTTTGAGGGAATTGGAAACAAACCTAAAACTTTATTTAGTTGAAGAATTGAGAATTTAATTAACGGTCGTGTTCATTTAGCTAACGGTATAGTCTATAGAAGTAGTAGTGGTTTCGGGAGATTAATTCTACAGTGCTTTTGCGAATAATGCAAAAAAAACAATGTTGTTACATTGCTTTTAAACTTAAATCTAAACTCTTTATACTATGCGTGAGTGCTCCAACAGAAATGAAATCAGCACCACACTTGGCAATTTCACGGATATTTTTTTCGGTGACACCTCCGGAAGCTTCTGTTTCATATTTTTTATTGATGAGTTTGACCGCTTTTTTTAAGTCGCTGTTGGTAAAATTATCCAACAAAATGCGATCTATTTTTCCAACAGCTAAAACCTGTTTGACTTCATCAATGGAACGCGCCTCAATTTCAATTTTTAATTTTTTATTTTTTTTCTTCAGATAAGCATTCGCTGATTCAATGGCTTGTTTGATACCACCTGCGTAGTCGATGTGATTATCTTTGATAAGAATCATATCGTACAAACCAATGCGATGGTTGGCACCACCGCCGATTACAACTGCCCATTTTTCAAGACCACGGATGGTTGGTGTTGTTTTACGCGTGTCAATCACTTTACTGGGTGTACCTTTGCAAAGCTTTACCAATTCATGGGTATAAGTGGCGATGCCGCTCATTCGCTGCATACAATTTAAAACAAGGCGTTCCGCCAACAAAATAGAGCGGGAGCTGCCTTCAACCGTTAATACGATATCTCCTTTTTTAATTTTTTGTCCGTCTTTGATGTTGACTTTCACCTTTAGGGATTTATCTACTTCTTTAAAAATCAATATAGCCAATGCGACACCGGCTACAATGCCTTTTTGTTTTACCAACAGTTGCGCCTTACCTTTTGCAGTAGCAGGTATGCAAGCCAGGGAAGTGTGGTCACCGTCGCCCATGTCTTCTGCTAAAGCATTTTTAATAAATTGGTGTGTGTTAAAGTGATAAAGTTGCTCGGGGGAAAGCGATTTACTCATTTTCATTCTCAATTTTAAACTGTTGAATTAATGTTTGGGCTCCTGTCGTCTTGATTAAAAAATAAACGCGGAATTTTCCATTGTTGGTTTCCAGCGTTCCGATAATGTATTGTGAGCCATTTTTTTCAACACTTTTGTGAGCTATTGAAAAAGATTTTACAGGATGTTTTGTAAAGAAATTTTTTAAAATCATTTCCGCTTGTTGCTTGCTGTAAACATCTTCCTGGTCAATGACTTTTAAATCGATATTGTTTATAAAATACGCCGATATATTTTTAGGATTCCCACTGCGAATAGCATTCGCAATATCATCAATCACTTCCATTGTAAAAGCAAAACTGGATGCAACGATGACAAATCCTATAATTATTTTAAATTTCATTTTTTATTTTTTTCGAGGAAAAACTCAAGAATTAAGCCATAGTTGAGGTGTTCCAATGATTCAGAAAGTAAAAACAACGCCTATCTCCCTTTTTATTTCTTAAATAAAGCTAATAAAATAATTAATTGTCACAAAAATATAGTTTTTTTGCATGACTTATACCCTAAACCGCATGAAAGTTACGCTTATTCTCAACGGCAAAACAGAAGATGAGTACATACAAAAAGGCATCACTCTTTTTGAAGAGCGCCTGAAACATTACGTGCCTTTTGAGAGCATTATTATTCCTGCTTTGAAAAATACCAAAGCATTGAGTGTAGAACAACAAAAAGAGAAAGAAGGAGAATTGGTATTGAAAAACATTCAACCATCCGATCGCCTTATTTTACTGGATGAAAACGGGAAAGAGTATACGTCGCTTGAATTTTCAGGGTTTATACAACAACAAATGAATTCGGGAATTAAGAACCTGATTTTTGTGGTAGGTGGTCCCTATGGCTTTTCTAATGCGATTTATAAACGGGCCAATGCTAAATTAGCCCTTTCCAAAATGACGTTTTCGCATCAAATGGTACGTTTGTTTTTTGTGGAGCAGTTGTATCGAGCCATGACGATCTTAAAGAATGAGCCCTACCATCATCAGTAAAATCTAAAGCAATCATCATCTTTAATTGTTGACCCCAGCGGGGTCATATGTTTATAGTATATATAACACCAAAGTAATTTCGACCCCAGCGGGGTCGCACACTAATTAATACCTTTTGTTCTTTTGCTTGCCGGGTTTGCGCGAGGACGCATTTTTTCCAGCACTACGCCTTCTATTATCCGGATTGTTGCCGGGTTTGGTGAACTGCTTGCCTGAGGCATTTCCGGGACGTGACTTTTGTGGTTGTGATTTTTGTAGGGTGTGCGGTTTTGATTTTTTTACTTCTTCGGAAGAGGAATTTTCCACCAAGTGGTAGATTGTTTTCACTTCCGTTTCCGTTAAATCTCTCCAATCACCTGTTGGTAATCCTTTTAAGCTGATGTTCATGATGCGGATACGTTCCAGTTTAGTAACGGTGTATCCAAAATGTTCACACATGCGGCGTATCTGCCTGTTTAAACCTTGTATGAGTACAATGCGAAATGTAGTGGTACCTTCCTGAACGATCTTGCATTTTTTTGTGGTAACACCAAGCATGGGAACCCCATTGGCCATGCCTTCAATCACCTCATGTGTCAGGTTTTTATTAACCGTCACAATGTATTCCTTTTCGTGATTGTTACCGGCGCGCAGGATCTTATTGACCATGTCGCCGTTGTTCGTTAAAAAAATCAATCCTTGTGAATCTTTATCCAGGCGGCCTATAGGGAAAATACGCTTGCTGTGATTAACGAAACGAACAATGTTATCTTTTACGTTTTCTTCTGTAGTTGAGGTGATTCCCACCGGTTTATTAAGCGCTATAAAAATAGTATCCTCTTGTTGCCTTGGTTCCAGTTCGTTTCCGTTTACCTTCACACGATCATTAACATTTACCTGATCACCGATAGTGGCTCTGCGTCCATTAATCAGGACTTTTCCCTGTTCAATAAAACGATCTGCTTCCCGGCGGGAACACAAACCACTTTCGCTGATAAATTTATTGAGACGCATCCGGGTAAACTAAATTTAATTTTGTTGTGTAAGCTGAACACCTTTATCTGTAAGTACTACCAACCTTTCTCTGTAAAGAGAGCCGATTGCTTTTTTAAAAGCTTTTTTACTCATTTGTAATTTGGCTTTTACTTCTTCAGGAGAGCTGCTGTCGTTTAAGGCTAAAAAACCATTTTCCTTTTTCAGGATATTTAAAATTTTCCATTTCGCATCATCCATCAACTCAAAGCCTGATTTCTGCAGGCTCAAATCAATTTTGTTATCTTCCCGTATGGCTTTTACAAACCCTTTCAATTGATCGCCAATACGGATGTTTTCAAAGATTTCATTCGCGTAAATTAATCCACTGTACAAATTATTGATGATAGCATTGTATCCTAAATTTGTTTTTGAATAGATCAACAGATCCACGACATCTCCCTCTTGCAAGTTAATCTCTTCGCGTTCAATAAATCGTGACAGACGACTGGATGCGATCAGGCGGTTGCTTTGTTCATCTTCAAAAACAAATACCACATAGCTTTTGCCTTCTTCCATGGGTGTAGCTTGTTCACGAAAGGGAACAAGTAAATCTTTATCCATTCCCCAATCTAAAAATGCACCGGTGTTGTTCACTTGTTTTACTTCTAAAAAGGCGAAGGTGTTAGCTATTGCGAATGGCTTAACTGTGGTAGCAATCAAGCGGTCATCCGAGTCGCGGAAAATAAATACATTGATAGTATCGCCAATTTTTGCACCTGCCGGTATCCATTTGGTAGGAAGCAGGATCTCTATATCCTCAACGCCCAGGTAAACGCCGAAATCTACTTTCTTTACAATTTCCAGTTCATTGTATGCTCCAATTTGTATCATGTTTTGCAAGGCGATCTTTATATGTATTTATTGATTATTATCATTACGCCTGTCTTTTTGTTTTAAACTTTCCAGGATGGAAGTCACGATGGAGAGGATAAGACTAAACAGAAGCGCCCACCAAAATCCATCCACATGAAAGCCGGAAACCAGTTTAGATGCCAGCAGAATCATACAGGCATTGATGATGAGTAGGAAAAAACCAAGTGTTACAATGGTGATGGGTATCGTAAAAACAATCATGATGGGTTTAACAACCGCATTTAAAAAAGCAAGCACAGCTGCAACAATAAGCGCTGTAAAAAAATTATTGTCATCGATGCGTACTCCAGGCAGCAGCGCAGTTGAAATTAAAACCGCCAAGGAGGAGATGATAAGTTTGATGATAAAATCCATAGCTCTTTCATTTAGATAAGGCAAAGATACGGATTATGCAGTAAGTTTTTGAGAAATAGCCAATGCACATTTTTGCCCGTCAATAGCTGCAGAAACAATTCCTCCGGCATATCCGGCTCCTTCACCACAAGGATACAAACCGCTGATTTGCGGATGTTGCAATGTTTCCGCATCTCTGGGGATACGAACAGGGGAGGAAGTACGTGATTCAACCCCCACAATTACCGCATCATTGGTTAAGTACCCTCTCATCTTTTTTCCGAACTCCGCAAAACCAAGTTGAAGGCGTTTTCCAATTTCAGGAGGAAGCAATTCGTGCAATGGAGCTGATTGAATGCCTGGTTGATAAGACGCTTCGGGCAATGTAGCCGATTGTTTATTCATCACAAAATCATGCAGGCGTTGTGCCGGTGCCGTTTGTGTTTTTCCGCCGGCTCTCCAGGCAAGTTGCTCCAATGCTTTCTGGTAGTGTAATCCAGCAAGTGGCCCGAATGATTTATATTTTATATAATCCTCCGGTTCAATCGTTACCACAATACCAGAGTTTGCAAAGGGATTATTCCGTTTAGATGGTGACCAGCCGTTTGTGACTACTTCGCCCGGTGCGGTGGCACAGGGAGCTATAATCCCACCCGGGCACATGCAAAAAGAGTAAACGCCTCTGCCCATGGCTTGATGCACAAGGCTATAGGAGGCAGCCGGTAAATAATCCCGTTGGGTTTGAACTTCAGGAATGCTGCAATGGTACTGTAAGCTATCAATCAATGCTTGTGGATGCTCTACGCGCACACCCATTGCAAATGTTTTCCCTTCGATTAAAATATGTTTCGCATGCAATAATTCAAAAATATCTCTCGCGCTGTGCCCTGTGGCAAGAATGACTGAATCTGCTGTAAATTCAAGCGTTTTATTGGATGTTATATCCACAGCTTGCACTCCTTGAATCTGATTGTTCCTGATGAGCAAATCGGTTACGTGCGTTTGAAAATGTACTTCTCCTCCGCAATCAAGTATGGTTTGGCGCATGGCTTCAATAATTTTGGGAAGCTTATTGGTACCAATATGCGGATGGGCCTCAATTAAAATCGTATCATCCGCTCCGTGTGCTACAAATGTTTCCAATACGTTGGTAATATCACCTCTCTTCGTGGAACGTGTATACAATTTACCATCACTATAGGTTCCGGCGCCACCTTCTCCAAAGCAATAATTGGAATGGATGTTTACGACATGCTCTTTATTAATCGCAGCCAGGTCACGTCTCCTGCTTTTTACATCTTTTCCACGCTCCAGGAGGATAGGTTTTAATCCTTTCTCAATTAATTGAAGTGCTGCGAACAAACCCGCAGGACCAGCACCTATAACGATAACCGGCTTTTGCTTGGCGATGTTAGGATAATTTATTTTGTAATTAATAGTTTCAGGAATAGACTGGCCTGTATATAATTCCAAACGCAAATTAATTTTGATGTTACGGGAACGTGCATCAATGGAGCGTTTGAGGATTTTTAAAAAAGTGATGGAGGCATTGGAAATACCCAGCTGACGCGATGCAATCGTTTTTAATTTTTCTTCAGAAGCAGCATCGGCTGGAGAAACAACCAGGTTTAGTTCATGTTTCATTTAGTTGGTAACGCGCACGAATTAAATTCCTCCTTCAAATGTAATGGAGATGGTTAATACTTTCGTTCTTAATTTATCAATAGCATTCGCAAAAATGGTATTATCCTTCTCCAGCATGTTTAATACACCCATGGAAACTTTTGCTTCAATTGCAAATTTAAAATATTGCAAATAAAATTCTGCACCAGCTCCTCCTTCATAAAAGAAATC
This sequence comes from Bacteroidia bacterium, assembly GCA_035696085.1. Taxonomy (GTDB): domain Bacteria; phylum Bacteroidota; class Bacteroidia; order 2-12-FULL-35-15; family 2-12-FULL-35-15; genus 2-12-FULL-35-15. The sequence goes on from DASRRA010000373.1 coordinate 9,572, forward strand.
ATCACGTTTTAATTTAACAATTTGATCATTGATGGGAACGCCGGTATTATCTACTTTTCTTTTAGAAGATAAATCCAGGGAATAACCACCACCAGCGAGGATATAGCCTCCAAAATTTTTCACACGTTTGGAGCGCAATTTCAAATCCAAGGGGAAATTTACGAATGCAGATTCAATGGTTTTTACTTTTGCAATGCTGTCTTTCTTGTTAACAAAATAAAAACTGAGGTTGCGTTCAGCAAAAGAAAGTGTAGGAATAAAACGAAGTGTTACATATTTATGCAAGGTCACTTCTGAAACGATAGCGAGGTTAAAACCCGATTTAGGAAAAGAGTTTACAGATCGGATGGAATCCAGGCGTTCAAAATGCTCGGTGCGGTCAATCAAGAAATTAGCACGGTTCACACTTAGTGCAAAGCCAAAATGAAGTTTCTGTTGATAGTAATTGGGTAAGTTTCCGCGCTCATTAGGATCTTGTGCAATAGCAGAAAGGCTTACTGCTGCAAGAAGAAGGGTGAGTTGGTATCTTAAAAAAGTTTTCAAATGAATTTCCTGATGATAACGTTTTTGCCAGGTTATTATTTTGTTGAGCTGTATATAGAAGCGATCCCAAACGTGACTGGAATTGCTTTTGCTTCTTTTTGACCCGCTTTTTTTAAAATGTTTAAGAAATCTTCTCCATCCGGAAATGCATTTACAGACTCCGGTAAATAACGATAAGCAGCATTATCTTTTGAGAAAATTTTTCCAATGAATGGTGTGACGTATTTAAAATAAAATGTATACACTTGTTTAATACCAATGGTACGTGGTTTCGAAAACTCCAGAATGATCATTTTCCCGCCGGGTTTTAATACACGGTGCATATCACGAATTCCTTTTTCCAGATTTTCAAAATTGCGTACGCCAAACCCCACCGTGATGGCATCAAAGGTATTATCGGCAAATGGAAGGTTTTCCGAATCTGCTAATTTCAATTCAATTTTTTTTTGCAAACCGAGTTTTTCAATTTTTTTTTGTCCAAGTTCCAGCATGCCGGAAGAAATATCAACTCCCACAACTTTTTCAGGATGTAGTCGCATGGCTTCAATTGCAAAATCAGCAGTTCCTGTAGCAATATCCAGGATGTTTTTGGGATGCTCCGCTTCCAACAGCTGAATTGATTTTTTTCTCCAGCCTTTATGAATTCCCAATGAAAGTAATTGATTCAGGAAATCATAACGATGCGCAATTGCATTAAACATGTTGGCTACCTGCTCTTTTTTGCCGGTTGTTTGATCTTTATAAGGGGTTACTGTAGACAAGTTGATGCGTATTAGAAATAGTATTAGCTGATGGATATTTCCAGTGCTTCCTGGAGTAATTGTTTTTTATTTATAGGTACAACACCTGTTTGCTCACAAACAAGTCCTCCTGCCAGATTCGCAAGGGTGGCAGTTGTAATGGGATTTAATCCGGCTGCAATGCACAAGGCTGCAATGCTGATTACCGTATCACCCGCACCGGATACATCCGATATGGTTCGTATATGTGCAGGAATAATTTTTTTTATTTCATCGCTGTGTGTGTACATTCCTTTATCCGAAAGGGTAACAAGCGCAGTTTTAATCTTTTGTTTTTTTATAAATTGATTGACCACATTACTCAATTCCTTGTTGTTGGCCGGATCAAAATCCAATTTTAATCCTTCTTTCAATTCTTTTAAATTGGGTTTAAACAAAGTAACACCTGTATATTCCCAGAAATTATTTTTCTTAGGATCAACCGCTGTTGGAATATTTTTTTTGTTGGCAAGGGCTAAAACACCTTTAATAACTTCAGGTGTAAGGCAACCTTTATCATAATCTTCAAAAATGATAACATCAATTTGTTGAGCCGAAACAATTTTTTTTACAGTCGTTAAAAGTTGTTGGGCTTCTTTTGAATTCAAGGGCGAATTTATTTCTTCGTCCACACGCAGCATTTGATGGTTGTTTCCAATAACACGGGTCTTCACAGTTGTAATACGCTGTTTGCTTTCAATAATGGTATTGGCTTGAATTTTTTGTTTCTTCAATAATTCGGAAAAGAGTTTCCCGTTTTTATCGTCACCTACAACAGCACATAAAATAGGCGTAGCTCCCATGGCTTGTATATTTAGTGCAACGTTAGCGGCACCACCCAGTCGATCTTCTTTTTTGTCAATAGCAACAATGGGTACGGGGGCCTCCGGTGAAATGCGGGTCACATGGCCCCACATGTAGGAGTCAATCATTACATCGCCGATGATAAGCA
>DASRRA010000374.1:0-2284 GCA_035696085.1 Bacteroidia bacterium
ACCTTGATCAATTCCCTTATTGATAAGTGATTGACCGGTGAAACTTACTTCCGGATCATACCCGGTATATTTGGTCCAGGTGATGAGGTTCTGACCGGATACATACAATCGAAGCTGTTTTATCTTTGCTTTGCCCGTAAACTTAACAGGAAATGTATATCCCAGAGAAACATTCTTCAAACGTGCGTATGATGCATCTTCAATAAAACGGTCAGAGATCGTAATAGCAGGATCCTGATATGCAGCTTTTAAATCCTCATTTGTACCCTTCCATTCTTTTAAAAAATCAGTAGTAGCATTGGTATATCCCGTACCTAATTCTAAACTTCCTCTGTTTGAGTTGTATAATTTACCACCGAGGGATGCCTGGAAGAAAACAGTTAAGTCCCAACCTAAATATTTAAAGGTGTTGGTTAAACCAAGAACTAGTGGTGGTGTATTCTTAATAAGAATACGATCGTAATCCTGTGTGATTTTTCCATCTCCGTTAATGTCTTTGTATTTTTGTCCTCCGACATTTTTTTGCGCCTGTGGCGTCAATGGTATATCACCGCTTTGAATCAGACCGTCTGTCTGATATACCAGGAATGACCCTACCGGCGCACCGACCTGTAAGACGGAAGGTTGGGAGATGTTTGGAATGATTTGAGTGATCCCATTTCCAAGATCCAAAACTTTATTATAGTTTTTAGAGATAATAAACGTTGTATTCCACTTCAATTTTTTCTCGCTTAAATTTTCTGTCAGCAAGGCAAATTCATATCCCTGATTTTCTACTACACCAATATTTTGGTAAACGGTTGAAGACTGACTGGCATTGGTAATCGCATCATAGTAGGATAGTCCGGATGTTCCAGAAACAGGAGCATTTAATAATAAGTCACTGGTTTTCTTATAATAGTAATCCGCAATAAGCGTGATTCTGTTTTTTATTAATCCAATGTCAACACCAACATCTGTTTGTACTGTTTTTTCCCAACCTAAATTTGGATTGGATACCGTTGAAATACCATAACTCGACACAGTTGTATTGGAAAAATTGTAACGGAATGAACTTAATTGAGCCAGAGAAGAGTAGGGCGGAATCGATTGATTCCCCGTTTCACCGACGCTTGCGCGTAGCTTTAAATTGGTTAATGCTTTTATATCTTTCAGAAAGTTTTCTTCATGTGCGTTCCAGCCTACGGCAACAGAAGGGAAGTAGCCCCACTTGTTATCTGGTCCGAAACGGGAAGAACCATCTACACGTAGGGTTAACGTCAATAAATATTTTTCTTTTAAACTGTAATTCACTCGTCCCAACCAGGAGGCAAGTGACCATTTGCTTGCGAAAGAGCCAACAGGGCGTGTTGTAACACCTACCCCAATGTTGTTATATAAAAGTACATCACTGGGAAAACCTGCAGATGCGGATAAAGAACCTTTGGTTACCGATTGTTGAGCTGTAAATCCACCAAGTATGCTTAGTTTGTGAATTTTATTGATTTCGGTTGAATAATTCAACGTGTTTTCATTTAGCCAGTTTGTTGTAAAGGATGTTCCAACGGCTGCAGATCCACCCAGCGCCAATCCTTCAGCTGTTGATAAAGGCAGATATCTGTTTTGCTTATTATCAATTACATCTATTCCTGCCAATACTCTTGCTGTCAAATCTTTGGACAGCTTGTAATCACCGGAGACTGTTCCCAACAAACGATTGGTACGTGTTTCATTTATTTGATTTTGCAGCGAGTTAATTGGATTAGCTAAACTGGATTCGAACGGACTGTTGATCACGAATGAACCATCATCTTTGTATACCGGCAAAGATGGGGGTGTTAATAACAAATTACCAACAATATTAGCCGGTGCTACCTGTGCTTTTGAATTGCTGGCATTGATGCTGGTATTTAGTTTTAATTTTTTACTGTAATCATGATCCACACTTATCCTTCCGGAATATCTAATGAAATCAGTATTTTTCAGTGAACCTTCCTGTTTAAAATAATTACCACCAACTGCAAAACGGGTTTTATCAGAACCGGATAAAATGGAAAGATTATGACTTTGAACCAAGCCATTTTGGAAAGCAGCTTTTTGCCAATCGGTTCCTTCACCAATTGTATCCAGGCTGTATCCTCCTAATTGCGCATTCTTGATGATGTTAGCATTGTTGTTTACCAATGTTCCCAATTTACCTGAATTTCGCGCAGCTCCTTTTCTGAGTTCCCACCATTCACCGGCATTTAAAACGGGTATGGTACGAATCACAGAGGAGGTTCCCAGGTAGGCATCGTAGGTGATC
>DASRRA010000375.1:0-2272 GCA_035696085.1 Bacteroidia bacterium
AATTTTAACAGCGAAAAACAGTTGTAAATACTGCTTTTCTGTTTATTTTTGTCTCAATTAAACAATTGAATTTTATAATTATCACTATATAAAAAACAATGACAGATATTAAAGAATTAAACGAGCGTATTCAGCGCGATAGCTCCTTTGTAGATTTACTTACCATGGAAATGGATAAAGTAATTGTTGGACAAAAATACATGGTGGAACGTTTATTAATCGGTTTATTATCAAATGGTCATATTTTGCTGGAAGGTGTACCTGGTCTGGCAAAAACATTGGCGATTAAATCATTGGCATCTACGATTCATGCTGACTTTAGCAGGATTCAATTTACGCCCGATTTATTACCTGCCGATTTAATTGGTACAATGATTTACAATCAGAAAAGGGAAGAGTTTACTGTAAGGCAAGGTCCTATCTTCGCTAATTTTATTTTGGCGGATGAAATTAACCGTGCCCCTGCAAAGGTACAAAGTGCCTTGCTAGAGGCCATGCAAGAAAAGCAAGTAACGATTGGTGATACAACTTTTAAATTACCGAACCCGTTTTTAGTTCTTGCTACACAGAACCCTGTTGAGCAGGAAGGAACCTATCCATTACCTGAAGCACAGGTAGATCGTTTCATGCTAAAATTAGTTATTGGGTATCCAAGCAAAGAAGATGAGCGCAAAATTATCCGTCAGAATTTAGCTCCGGAAACTGTAAGTGTGAATCCCATCTTAAAAACAGAAGACATCCTTAATGCACGCAAAGTGGTGAAGGATGTGTATATGGATGAGAAAATCGAGAAATACATCATTGATATTGTATTTGCAACCCGCTTTCCCGGCGAATACAAACTAAATAAATTTGAAGGACTGATCAATTTTGGTGGTTCACCACGTGCGAGTATAAATCTTGCTATGGCGGCTAAAGCTTATGCCTTTATCAAACGCAGAGGCTATGTTATTCCGGAAGATATTCGTGCGATTTGCACAGATGTATTACGCCATCGTATTGGTTTGACATACGAAGCGGAAGCAGAAAACATCACAACGGAAATGATCATCAATGAGATTCTGAATACGGTTGAGGTTCCTTAATTACTGTAGGATTTTTTAAACAATTTACTATAACAATTAATTTAATTCAATGCGTAGGAACAAGATGATCCTACGCTAAAGCTTCGGATCACGCGGTGGAAACAAGTGCATTATTAAAAAAAGTCAGAAAAATTGAGATAAAAACCCGTGGGTTGTCTAACCACATTTTTTCGGGTGAATATCACAGTGCCTTCAAAGGGCGAGGTATGACATTTAGTGAGGTGCGTGAATACCAGGCCGGCGATGATATACGGACCATCGACTGGAATGTCACAGCCCGTTTCAACAACCCTTATGTAAAAGTGTTTCAGGAAGAACGCGAAATGACAGTGATGTTGTTAGTGGATGTGAGTGCATCCGGAGAGTTCGGTACACACAAACAATTAAAACAAGAGTTAATTACTGAATTATGTGCTGTACTTTCTTTTTCGGCGATTCAAAACAATGATAAAATAGGTGTTATCTTTTTCACAGACAAAATTGAAAAATTCATTCCACCAAAAAAAGGAAAGGCGCATATTCTTCGTATCATCCGCGACCTGATTGAATTTGAGCCGGAGCATAAGAAAACAGATGTTAGACAAGCGTTACGCTATCTGACCAATGTTATCAAAAAGAGAAGTGTTGCGTTTATCATTTCCGATTTTATTGCCACTGATTTTTCTGACGCGTTGAAAATTGCAAATAAAAAACATGACCTCGTTGCACTGCGCATTTTTGATAAACGGGAGCAAGAGTTGCCAAATGTTGGATTGATCAGAGTGATGGATACGGAAACAGATCAGCTAAAGTGGATAGATACCGGTGATAAAAACATACGTACTCACTTTGCTGTCGTTGCAAAAAAAAGAGAAGCCTATTTAAAAGACTTGTTCAATAAAAGTGGTGTTGACTCTGCAAATATCAGCACTTCCGACTCCTACATACAACCCTTAATGAATTTATTTAAAAAGAGAGAAGCTAAATAAATTGACATTATGGAAACAGCAATTACATCCATGAGAAGCATTTTTTCATCTTTTAAAAACCCATTGTGCATAATGATACTAATCGTTTTGTCCAGCGGTCTTTTTTCTTCTCGTACACTGGCACAAGATGCTCCTGCTCCTAAACATGACGAACTTAAAGTGGATGCCCGATTGGACAGCTCTTCAATCCAAATCGGTCAACAAACGAAATTAGTATTG
>DASRRA010000376.1:0-15546 GCA_035696085.1 Bacteroidia bacterium
GAAAATAACTTATGGATAGGAACACATGCCGGTTTATATAAATATAGAGGAAACCCTTTCACCTTTTATGGCATCAATGAGGGGTTGACAAACAACTTTGTGATTGGTGTTTACAGAGATTCTAAAAATGTATTGTATGTAGGCTCACAGGATGGTGGTTTGTTTCGCTATAAGAATAATGGATTCATTCAATTCAATGAGCAAAACGGGCTCAAAGCAAAAACCGTAAATGCTATTTATGAATACGAACCGGGAGTATTGTGGTTAGCTACAGAACAAGGATTGAGTATTTATGACGGAAAAAATTTTGTCAAAAAAATGGATCCTAAAAAAGTAGACACCACGGATGTTTTTTCCCGATCCATTAATTGCTTTTACAAAGATTCCAAGAACAATATCTGGATAGGCGGAAAAGATAAATTATTTAAATATGATGGTGAGAATTTTTCGTCTTACACATTCAAATGCCGAAGTGCAGATTTTGAAATCTGGACTATTGTTGAAGATCAGACTGGAGCACTTTGGATAGGAACCTATTTAGGAGGTTTAATTAAATATGATGGAAAAACATTTACTGAGTGCAGTAACATCTTTGAATCTATGAATGATTCTTACATGGCATCGCTTATTGATAATGAAGGAAATTTATATTTCGGATCCCTGGATGGTTTATGGATGATGAATCCCAAAACACCTAATTTCAAACCCGTACATTTTAGTAAAGCGGATGGGATGAGCTCTGATCTGATCTATTCCTTAACTTTTGGAAGAACACAAAATGAAATATGGGTGGGAACTAACCAGGGATTGAACCGCATTAACATTGCCGAACACAAAAAAATAGGTCAGAAAAACATTATTCCTTTTGGTAAGCAGGAAGGCTTTTCGGGAGTTGAATGTAACTCCGGAACTTTTTTGGATAAAGATGGAGCCATTTGGTTTGCTACTGTAAATGGTCTTATAAAGTATGACCCTAAAGAATATATTGAAAATAAAAGCGAATCAAAAATAAGCTTAACAGATTTCCGGCTTTTTTATAATGATACCATTTTAACCAATGGACAGCATTTGCGCCATAGTGATAACAATATTACATTTAACTATTCAGGTATTTGTCTTACCAATCCTGATAAAGTAATGTATTCTTATATCCTGGAAGGGTTTCAAAAACATTGGTCTCCTCCTTCCAAAGAACGTTCTGCTACGTTTTCCAATTTGCCACCAGGTAATTATACATTTAAAGTAACGAGCTCAAACAATGAAGGTATCTGGAACAAAGTTCCTGCAACCTTCTCCTTTACCATTGATCGCCCTTTCTGGAAAACATGGTGGTTTATTATCTGTTCCTCGCTTTTCTTTATTATCGCGTTGATCGTTACCATTCGTTATCGTATTCGCCAGATCAAAACACGTGAGACGTATAAAACCGAGTTAAACAAAAAAATTGCAAACATTGAGTCACAGGCTTTGCGTGCGCAAATGAATCCCCACTTTATCTTTAATACATTAAGTTCCATACAACATTATATTTCCAATAATGATACGGATGCTGCTTTAAAATATCTTTCCAAATTTGCTAAACTCATGCGCAGAATCATGGATAATTCTAAACAGCAAATGATCCCTGTGGCAGAAGAAATTCATGCATTAAACCTTTACCTGGAATTGGAGGTCATGCGTTTCGCTAATAAATTTCAATACAATATAGAGGTGGATGATAGTATTGATCCGAATTATGACCGTATTCCTTCCATGCTGATACAACCGTATGTGGAGAATGCGATTTTACATGGGCTGCTCCCAAAGTCAGGGCCCGGAAAAATCTCGCTCAACCTGCAACGACAAGGGTCTACCATCTTATGTATGATTGAAGACAATGGAATTGGAAGGGAGAAATCAAATGAATTTAAGAAGAACCGTGTACAACAGCATAAATCAATGGGGATGAGTATTACCCAGGAACGATTGGACATTTTGAATTCCAGTTTAAATAGTAATTTGAATGCAGAAATTATCGATGTGTATGATGAAAATGGTGCTCCTGCGGGAACGAAAGTGAGCCTAATTATACCACTGGAAGTTGATGACAGAGGTTAAAGAAAAGGCTTTTTCCTAAATTATTGATTTATATAAATTTTTGTACTTTCGTCGTTATACATACCTTATACAATGCACTGTTTCTTATGATAAAAGCTATAATTGTTGATGATGAGCTGGGAGCCAGAGAATCATTATCCAAAATGATTGAAAAAAACTGCAAGCAGTTGGAGGTAATTGCGAAAGCAGACTCCATGCTTGCCGCATTTGAAGCTATCACTACGAAACAGCCGGATTTGGTGTTTTTAGACATTGAAATGCCCAATGGTAATGCATTTGATCTACTTGAAAAGTTCAAAGAAATCAATTTCAACATCATTTTTACAACCGCTTATGATCATTATGCGATTAAAGCTATAAAGTTCAGCGCACTTGATTATATATTAAAACCTATTGACCCGGAAGAGCTTGTAGAAGCGGTGAAACGCTTTGAAAAAAAGCAGAAAGGGGAGCCTAATGTATTAGACAAACAGTTCAAAACCCTTCTATCGAATGTTCGTCCTGAAAATAAACTTAAAAAGGTCGGAATCCCTGATGGGGATGGACTTGTCTTTATTAATCTCGCCGATATCATTCGCTGCGAATCCGATGGTAACTACACCTTTTTTATCCTTACCAATGGTAAGAAGATTATTGCCTCCCGAACCCTTGGGGAATATGAGCAAATGTTCACAGAAGATAACTTTTTTCGCGTTCACAGATCGCATCTTATTAATCTTCAACACGTTAAGAAGTATATTAAAGGAGAAGGAGGCTATGTAATTATGGCTGACGACTCCCAGGTAGAGGTATCCAGAAGGAATAAAAATGAATTTTTGGAGAAATTATCACATGTTTAATCCGCCGCTTAAGTTTTGTTTCCTACCGTTAAATAATTGAACCCGTCACCCACTCATTCTCTATTCACTTGCTTTATTTTCTACCGTAATATTGTACAGAAAACGATAGGAAATTAAATCGGAAATTGAAATCCTGTCAAAAGAATAAAAAGAAGTTCTTTTAAATTATTGGTACAAAAGATCGAAAAGATTATACGGCTTCTGAAAGCTTAAGTTTTCAAAACCAAAAATCTTTCTCTATAAAATTAATAAGATAGGGGTCGGGCGTTTGCACATAAAGTTAATTGGCACATGGGGATGTTGTTTAAATTAATCGGCGAACACCCGCACCTTATCTTTTTATCCTGCATTTTATTTAATCTTTTTGTTCTCAATAAAATCACTTTTTAGTCTTCCCTTTCTAAAATTTAAACACTTTGCCTAAACAGATCAATTCAAATATCATGAACAAGAAGTTCTTAAGCCGTCATGGCAATAGCTTTCATGAAAAGGGCGTCGAGGTGCTCATCATCTTCCTCATTGTGGCTTGTGTAGCTGCAATATTCTATAGTATTTATACCAACCTGTAGGTCTAACCCATTCCTGGGTCTTATTTCCTTTATTTTTTTATTAATTCGTTAATTCTCCTTATCAGTCATTTATTTTAACATCCTAACCCGGAGGGGTCACGACTTTGCAATTCATCGAGGTGATTTTTTTCGTATTTTTACGCCCGATTATTTAATTCTTTTATTGACTACAACACTATGCAAACCACACAAAAAAACAATACAATGGAATATCGAATTGAAAAAGATACCATGGGTGAGGTAAAAGTACCTGCGGATAAATATTGGGGAGCTCAAACCGAGCGCTCACGTAATAATTTTAAAATCGGGCCGGAAGCTTCTATGCCAAAGGAAATTATATACGCTTTTGGATACCTGAAAAAAGCCGCAGCACTTGCAAATAATGAATTAGGCGTGTTGGACAATGAGAAAAAGGATTTAATCGCAAAAGCATGTGATGAAATCATTGCCGGTAAACTGGATGATCAATTCCCACTTGTCATCTGGCAAACCGGATCGGGTACACAATCCAATATGAACGTAAATGAAGTGGTTGCTAACCGTGCACATGTTTTACAAGGACATAAATTAGGAGAAGGTAAAACTTTTATCCATCCGAATGATGACGTAAATAAATCCCAATCATCCAATGATACCTACCCTACTGCTATGCACATTGCAGCCTACAAACAGGTAGTGGATATTACCATCCCGGGATTGGAGAAGTTAAGAGATACGCTGCAGAAAAAATCTGAAAGCTTTAAAAGCATTGTAAAAACAGGGCGTACGCATTTTATGGATGCAACACCTTTAACGCTTGGACAAGAATTTTCCGGCTATGTACAGCAATTAACGAATAGCATACGCGCCATTAAAAATGCGAATGAGATGATCCGTGAGCTTGCATTGGGCGGTACTGCTGTAGGTACGGGTTTGAATACGCCAAAAGGATATGATGTTTTGGTAGCAAAGAAAATTGCTGAATTAACCAAATTACCTTTTGTAACGGCACCAAATAAATTTGAAGCACTGGCCGCACATGATGCGATGGTTGAATTATCAGGGGCTTTGAAACGCGCTGCTGTTTCCTTAATGAAAATTGCAAACGATGTACGCATGTTGAGTTCCGGTCCGCGTTGTGGAATCGGAGAAATCATAATCCCGGATAACGAACCAGGATCATCCATTATGCCTGGAAAAGTAAACCCCACACAACCGGAAGCATTAACCATGGTTTGTGCACAAGTAATGGGTAATGATGTGGCTGTTTCTATTGGTGGTTCAAACGGGCATTTTGAATTGAATGTATTTAAACCGGTAATTGCTGCGAATGTATTGCAATCCGCACGCTTAATTGGTGATGCTTGCGTTTCTTTTAATGATAATTGTGCTGTTGGTATCGAACCAAACCTGCCTGTACTGAAACAACACCTTGAAAATTCATTGATGCTTGTTACTGCACTGAATACGCATATTGGATATGAAAATGCAGCGAAGATTGCGAAGACTGCACACAAAGGAAACAAAACTTTACGTGAAGCTGCAATTGAATTAGGCCTTGTAACCAATGAACAATTTGATCAATGGGTAAAACCAGAGGATATGTGTGGTTCCATGAAGTAATTTGCAATGTATTACCGTATCTTTTTGAACAAGTATTTTTTTATATCACTGGTTGCTGCACTATTTATTTTTGCATCACCAGGTTATGCTCAAAAAGATACGGTAATTAATGGAAGGCGTTATAAAGCGATGGACTCCAAACCCGCTATAATAAAAAAAGGAAAACGTCTTACTCCCCTTGATAGCCAGTTTGTGATTGATAACAAACGGTTTCAATACTACAACAACTGGATCAATATCGGCTTAGGTGCGCAGCAAAACTTAACCTATGGCATCGGGCTGGGATTCGCCGGCAGTGCCGATTTTAACTTTCACATCAAACGCTCCTATTTTCAAGCCGGAGCTATGCTTACTGGAGAGAAGATACAATCTTACAACAATTACCAGGTTCATTTGTGTTATGGAACCCGCTTCGAAGACAATGATGTGCATGTGGCCGGGTTTGCTGGCATCTCTTATTCTTCCGGATATGGGAGAGATACAGACAGCACCTATAACAGGCGTTACCTGGAGCCAGGTATTTATGCCGAAGCCGAAATCGTAAAAAAAATCAGTTATGATATTGGATTGGGAGGCTCTTTGTTTGCTGATTGGAACAAGGAACAATCTATGATCGGTGCACGGTTTGTTTTGTACTTTTCAGGAGCCTTCATAGGCAAAGAAAAATCTTCGTCAGAAAATTAAATTCAGAATCGATCTAAACGAATTTCTCGCCTTTGGTAACTTTTACATCATTCACAAATGTCCGGATATGTTGCTCGTCCTCTTTTTTGCAAATCAATAAAATACCATCCGACTCCACTACGATATAATCTTCTAATCCCTGCAGTACCACCAGTTTATCCTTGGGTACATTGATGATACAATTTTTTGAATCGTATAACATCGCATTCTTTCCAACAATCGCATTTTGATTTTCATCATGCGGGATGTGCTCGTATAGTGATCCCCAGGTACCTAAATCGCTCCAACCAATGATGGATGAACGAACGTATACATTTTCTGCTTTTTCCATGACTGCAATATCAATGGAAACATTCTTGCAATTGGTATAAATTTTTTCAATGAATTCTTTTTCATTCGGTGTATTGTACTTGTCATTTCCTTCTTTAAAAAGCACATCCAATTCAGGTGCGTGTTGTTCAAAGGCTTTAATGATGCTTTCTACACTCCATACAAAAATTCCGGAGTTCCATAAAAAATCTCCGCTTTGCAAAAAGAATTTTGCCATTTCCAGTTCTGGCTTCTCTGTAAATGTTTTTACTTTTTTAATCCGTTTGTCTTTTTCTTTTATTTCCGACTCCACAAACTGGATATAGCCGTAACCCGTATCCGGGCGACTTGGGCGAATGCCCAGGGTTACCAAACAATCTTCGGAGGCAGCTTTTGCTAAACACGCTTTGATTGCTTTAATAAAAATATTCTCTTTGGTAATAAGGTGATCCGACGGCGCAACAACAGTTAATGCTTTTGGATTTTGCTGTGCTATTTTGTAACAAGCATAGGCTACGCAAGGAGCCGTATTTTTTCGCGCCGGTTCGCTTAAAATATTTTTGGGATCGATGTCGCTGATTTGCTCTTTTACAAGATCAATATAATCTTCATTGGTAACAATATAAATATTTTCTTTGGGGCAAAGTCTTAAAAAACGACTGTACGTTTGTTGCAGCAATGTTTTACCTGTACCCAGGATATCAATGAATTGTTTTGGGTGAGCTGTTCTGCTCATGGGCCAAAACCGGCTGCCAACGCCCCCAGCCATTATTACGCAATAGTTATTTTCCACTTGAACAAAGTTTTTGTTACTAATTAATAAAGAGCCCGGCTTTAACTAGAACAACCATAAACAGCAATGATACACCAAATGGTGTATCATTGCCCATGATTAAATTAGGATAATTTTTTTAGTGACTTACGTAAGTTCTCAATAACTCCTTTTACGTCTTCCAGCTTGCAAGTTCCAACTGACAAGCGATACCAGCTTGAATCAGGAGAAGCACCAAAAGCGTAGAAAGGAACCAATGCAACTTGTGCATCATCTAAAATATATTTTGTAACGTCCTGAGTTGTTTTTAAAACAGTTCCTTCAGGTGTCTTTTGTCCGTGTAATGCAAATTGTACAGTCAGATAAATAGCAGCTTCCGGAGCAATTGCATCCACCTTATAACCCTCTGCCTTTAATGCCTGGAACCCTTCATAGAATCCAACCAAACGATCATTGATTTTTGATTTTATTTCGCCTAAAAACTGATCGTATTCTTTTAAGTTATCCAGATATACCGCACTTGCTACTTGTTCTGCTTTTGGAGCCCAGGCGCCGATATGCGTTAAAATGGATTTCATTTTGTCAATGATTTTTTTAGGTCCCATACTCCAACCAACGCGAACGCCAGTTGCAGCAAGTGACTTAGAAATTCCATCTACGAAAACAGTATAGTTTTTCATTTCCGGACGTAACGTAACCGGATTATAATGTTTTGTTTCACCGAATGTTAATGCCCAATAGATTTGGTCATACATCAAGTACAATGGCTTTTTACCTGCAGCATTTCTTTTTTTGTTTTCTTCTAAAATCAGATCACAGATTTCTTCCAAATCATTTTTACGGAAGGTTGTACCTGTTGGATTTAGAGGAGAACACAAGGCTACCAAATTTGCTTTTGAAATATGTGGTTTCAAATCCGCAGCTGTAGGCATAAACTTATGCTCCGCTTTGGTTTCAATTAAGATCGCTTCTGCATTGTTCAAATAGGTATAGTGATTATTGTTCCAGGATGGTACCGGAAATAAAACCGTATCTCCCTGATCCACTAATGCTCTGAAAATAGCATAAATTACCGGGCGTGCACCACCTGCAATAACTATTTCTTCTGGTTTATAATCCAACTCTCCACGTTCTTTCAACAATTTTGAAACAGCATTGCGCAATTCAACCATCCCGTCAGCAGCAGGGTAATTGGTTTGATCGTTTTCATACTCCTGGATAATGGCACGTTTCAATTGCGTAGGAATTGGAAATACTTTCGGGTTGAAATCACCAATGGTCAGATTGTATACCTTCTCACCCTTCTTTATCTTCTCATTTACTTCAGCAGCTAGCTTAATAATTTCTGATCCAATAATGTTTTCGGCAAGTTTTGATACTTTCAAATCAAGGTTTTTTTCAACTGTTGTTGTGCTCATTTTTTAGAGATTTTTACTTATATTAATAGATAAAATTTATGAGCTGCAAAGTTAATAAAAACCAAGGAAATTACATCTATTTCTTTATTATTTGAAGGGAATATTATTTAGGGCTCGAAAAGATGCCAAAACCGTCTTTCAATACCTGTTTTTCAGGCATCGAGACCATTTCAACCTCGGTTAAAGGATTAAACAGGTAAATTCGGTTACTCTTTAGTTCTTTGCATTTATAGCGTTTCCTGACCTTTTCGTTCTTAACGAACATACGCTCTTTATTATATCTAAATGTCGCGCCTTCAGGCAGTTCCTCCAACAGGATCGTATCCTGCCGCTTATCGTACTTCTTAAGAACGCGTAATAGTGAGGTATCCGAGCAACTGGAAGCAGCCGGGTTTTGCATGTATTTTTTTAGTGCTACCGATACATCTTCCGGAAAGATCTGCTCATATAAAAAATAATTCATCAATATTTTAAATTCGAGTTTCCATTCGGCACCATGCGGCAAAACTCTATCCTTATACTTATTCCAGTTCGTTAAGTGTGCAATCTCATGGATTAATGTGATCAAAAATGCATATTGATTCAGGTCATAATTAATGGTGATTAGATGGTTCTCACCCTTTATCGGGGGCCTGTAATCACCATATTTGGACGCCCTGGATTTTTTTATACGCAGTTTAAAATCATATTTGTAAATCCACTCGGAAATGGTTGGTACTGCTTTTTCAGGAATGTATTTATGAAGGATGGATTGGTTTCGTTCAAGTTGATTCATTCAGGTCGGTTCGCTGTCTGTTAAGAGACCTAAAATAAGAAGAAAAAATAATTAGCGCAATACATGGTAAACGATAAAACTGGAAACATACGCCAATACACTCATGAAAAGAAACTGTGCCAATGGCCATTTCCAGCTTTTTGTTTCACGGTATACCACAGCAAGCGTACTGGTGCATTGCATGGCAAATGCATAAAAGATCATGAGGGAAAAACCAACAGCTATTGAAAACTTGGACATTCCCGTTTCCGCATCCTTTTCTGCCTTCATTTTTTCCCTGATAGATAGCGTGTTATCGGAATCCCCAGCACTGTAAATCGTGGCCATGGTACCCACAAATACTTCACGTGCAGCAAAAGAGGTGATGAGCGCAATACCTATTTTCCAATCAAATCCTAATGGTTTGATCACTGGTTCAATGGATTTACCTAATACACCGGCATATGATCTTTCTAATTTCTCTGCTGCCATTGCTGCTTGAATTTCCGTTGCCGGTTTTTCTTTTAACTGACTCTCGTTTTGATATTTCTTATCGATTTGCGAAAACTCATTTTTAGGACCATGTGAAGTAAGGAACCAAAGGATGACCGATATCGCCAAAATAATTTTACCGGCTTCCCATAAAAATACTTTTACCTTATCGTAAATGGTAAGGCCGACAGAGTGCCACTTCGGGCTTCTATATACAGGCAGTTCCATTATGAAATAGCTTTTCTCTCTCGCTTTTAATATCCATTTCATGACCAATGCCGAAAGAATAGCCGCCGCAAATCCAATTAAATAAAGACTCATAAGTACCAGGCCCTGGTAATTAAAAAAGCCAAATTTTTTATCAGGTGGAACAACCAGAGAGATCAACAGTGTGTACACGGGGAGACGAGCCGAGCAACTCATCAGTGGTGTGATCATGATTGTGATAATGCGTTCTTTCCAATTGCTGATAGTACGTGCACTCATAATAGCCGGTACTGCACAGGCAACACCACTTATAAGCGGAATTACAGAACGCCCGTTTAAGCCAAACTTTCGCAATAGTTTATCCATGATAAAGCTTACACGGGCCATGTAACCAGTATCTTCCAATAAAGTAATAAAGGTGAACAGTAGGGCAATTTGCGGAACAAAAACAACCACACCACTCAATCCGGCAAGGATACCGTTCACCAGCAAATCACTTACTTCCCCCCCGGGTAAAGACCGGGCGGCCCAATCTGTGAGCAGTACGAATAAGGATTCTATCCACTCCATCGGGTAAGCTGCCAGAAAAAATATGGTTTGAAAAATGAAAAACAGAATGATCAAAAACGTGACATAGCCCCAAACACGGTGCGTTAAAATGCTATCCAGTTTTTGCGTAAATGATTTTGTTTGTGCTGCGGAACGCTTTGTCATACACTCTTGCACAATGCGATTGATTATTTTATACCGCTCTACACTTTCCTGTGCCTGTAAACGATTTTCATCAATGAGCAAGGTATTTAACGCATCAACGATTTTATTTTTCGTTGTTTTTTTATTGTAAAAAAAATCTATATCCTTTAAAGTGTTGATGGTGTGAAATGCTGCAAAATCACTTATTTCAGGAACAACTGATTTTATTCGATCAATTCCTTCCGGAGCCAGTTTTTTTACATCAATAAAATTATAAGGTGGTACCTGCAAGGGCTCTAACAATGCTTTTTTTAAGTCCTCCAAACCATTGCGGTTACGTGCGCTGATACCTACTACTTTTACACCTAACTTTTCTGAAAGACGAACGGTATCAATCACTACCCCTTCTTTCTCCAGCATATCCATCATGTTCAAAGCTAGAATTACCGGTATTTTCAAATCGATAATTTGTGAAACAAGAAATAGGTTTCGTTTTAAGTTGCTTGCATCCGCAATGATGATGGTTACATCCGGATGATCGGGATTCTCCGGATTACACAGTACTTCACAAGCTACACGTTCATCCAGCGATTTAGGATACAAGCTATAGGTACCGGGAAGGTCAACAAATTCGGCTGTTGTAGTGGAGGTTATTCGGGCTGTACCAACTTTTTTATCAACAGTTACACCAGGAAAATTGCCGGTTCGTTGGTTTAAACCGGTAAGTGCATTAAATAAAGTAGATTTTCCGCTATTGGGATTGCCGACAAAAGCAACCTTTATAGCCGAACGATCTGCAAAATGAACAAAGGATTTAGTTGAATCCACTCTAAAAAATTAATGCTTGGGTTTAAATAGAGAAACCATAACAGTGGAGGCTTCTGCTTTTCGAAGGCTTAATAAATATCCGGAAACAAATATAGCAATTGGATCACCCAGGGGCGCAATTTGATCCAGCTTTACAATTTCACCGGGCGTACAACCCATTTCCATTAACTTTAGTGCAATGCCTTTATCTGTAAATGAGTCAATGACTGCACTCTGTCCTATTTTTAATTCCGATAAATTTTTCAAGGCCTTCTTCTTCATTTAGTTCTATTGCAAAAATACGGCTTTATTAGCGGATGAAATGAGTTAATGAATACCTAAAAGTAGGTATTTTGAATGTGCGCAAATTACTTTCTTTTGTTATATTTTTTTACTTGAAACGTTTTGGTGAATACCACTAAAATGCGGACAATCATCGCAATGTCTCCTTTTATTCACACGACAACTTGAAACAGAGAATAAAACAAGAATAATACTAAATACGGATATATGCTTTTTCATGCGAATTAATCTATTCCACAAAGATAGCAAAACAAAAACATTCGGATTGTCCTCAATTATTCTTACTTTTAGGTCAAAATTTAACGGTTTCAATGAGGTTATTTTACCATTTCGGTCGCTATTACCTGCTTTTAAAACGGACATTTCGTAAACCTGAAAAGGTATCTATTTACCGTGCGCGAATTTTTGAAGAGATTGATTCCCTTGGCATTGGTTCATTGGGAATCGTTGCCATCATTTCTGTTGCGATGGGTGCCGTTATTACCATTCAATCGGCATTTAACTTTGAAAGCCCCTTGATTCCTCCATATGCTGTTGGTGTTGCGGCGCGTGATTCACTCATCCTTGAATTTTCTCCAACTATTGTCAGCTTGATTCTTGCCGGAAAGGTAGGCTCCAGTATTGCTTCGGAGCTAGGCACCATGCGTGTTTCCGAACAGGTCGATGCCCTGGAAATCATGGGTATTAATTCTGCCAGTTTTTTAATTCAGCCAAAAGTATTGGCTGCTATGGTTTTTAATCCGATCCTCATCATCTTTTCTATGTTTTTTGGTATTATAGGCGGCTACGTTTTTGGAATTCTTACCGGTGTTGTAACTGATTACGAATATGTGTTAGGAATAACGTATGAGTTCAGGCCTTATAATGTAACCTATGCGTTGATTAAAACAGTTGTATTTGCTTTTCTAATCACATCTGTTTCCTCGTATCATGGCTATTACACCCAAGGCGGTGCATTGGAAGTTGGGCGTCAGAGTACGAAAGCTGTTGTGTACAGCAGTGTATTGATTTTAGTTTTTAATTTTCTTTTAACACAATTGCTTCTGGTTTGATACAACTCAATCATATATCAAAATCCTTTGGCGACAAAGCCGTTTTAAATGATATCTCTTCTACATTTGAAAACGGTAAAGTAAATATGATCATTGGTGCCAGTGGTTCAGGTAAAACGACCTTGTTGAAATGTATGGTGGGATTAAACACCGTTGATACAGGAGAAGTATTATTTGACGGGCGTAATTTCTTTAACCTGGATTTTAATGGACAAAAAGAAATACGAAAAGAAATCGGAATGCTTTTTCAGGGAGGCGCTTTATTTGATTCGAAAACAGTGGAAGAAAATGTGGTTTTCCCACTTTCCATGTTTACCGATTTAAGTGAACAGGAAAAAAAAGACAGGGCTAATTTTTGCCTGAATCGCGTGAATCTTGAAAATGTAAATCACCTCTACCCTTCTGAAATTAGTGGAGGCATGAAAAAACGTGTTGCGATTGCCCGGGCAATCGCTGTGCAACCAAAATATTTGTTTTGTGATGAACCTAACTCCGGGCTGGATCCGAAAACCTCTATTGTGATTGATAATTTAATTCAGGAAATTACGGAGGAGTATAATATCACCACTGTGGTGATTACACATGATATGAATTCGGTAATCGAAATAGGTGATCACATCTTATTCATCTACAAAGGCAATAAACATTGGGAAGGTGGTAAGCGGGAGATCTTAAAAACTGATAATCCGGAAATCATTGACTTTGTTTACGCGACTAAATTCATGAAGGAATTAAAATCCAAATTTTAGTATTTCTTCTAGCTCTACATCAAATCGATTTTTATTACGTTATATCTTATTATGTGAATAATCTAATTCTAAACTCCTATTCTCGTTTAGAAAAGATTGACCGTTTATCATAGATTATCGACCGCAGGATAAGTTAACAATTTTGCTTACCAAATGACTTCCTTATTGTATTAACTTCACCCACATTTAATTTGCTTCGTATCTATTCTATTAAAAGGTTAAGGCGCGCTGCAGATTTCCATCTTGTTTTTTATAATAATCCTAATAAATAATTTTTCAGAAAGGAGGTCATGGTAACAAATAATACTACTGCTTAAAATCTATTCTATGAATTACATTTATTAATTATTTAATCATTACATTATGAAAATGAATTTTAAAAACATGTTATCAGCGTTTGCTTTGTTGATTGTTTCTTCAACAACGGTGTTCGCGCAAATGAATTATTTTACCCTACCACCTAGAAAATGGGATGTGACTTCATTTCCTGGTTCCAATCCAACTATTTCGGGTGCAGCAAGTAGTCAACATATTGTAAGCAACGGCGCTTATGATGAATATGGTAATTTATTATTTTACATCGTAAATGCAAACATATATAATTCCTCCAGCAGCTCAGTTGGAAGTTTACTGACGTATTATGCAGATGGAAATACATTCAACACAGCTTGTAATCATCCAACTTTACCAGACAATAAATATAGCAACATCGGACCAGAGATTGCAATTGTTCCGATTCCCAATGCTTGCAGGCAATATTATGTAATCTATACGATGTTTGCTTGTACGAATGCTAATTCTGTTTTATTGTATATGAAAGTTGATTGCAGCAGCGGTGCTCCGGTTGTAACATCACCAACAGCTAGTACTGGTTATCTGATAAATTCCATTGGTGCTGTAAGAGGTGGCCTTGCTGTATCAAAATTACTATCCGGAAATGCTTCCCGATATTTATTTACAGTTGGAGCAAATGGTGCATCCATTGACCGATATACAATTAATTCAAGTGGAATTGGTTCCTATAGCGGAGTTGCTACGACAACAATTGCTACCAATTCAACTAATCCTGGTCTATTCTCATTTGTTAAAGTGAACGAATTAGAGCTTTCTCCTAATCAGCAATATCTTGCTTGGGGAGGCGTTGACAATTTCGAAAAGGTAAGAGTATTGACTTTAAACAGTTCTTATGCTGTAACGTCAGGAACTTCTTATGCATTTAATAATATAAAAGGATTGGAATTTGATAAAACCAATACACGTCTTTACGTTTCAGCAAGCGCAGGTATTTCTTTTATCAATTTAAGTACAACAGCAGTTACTGTCGTAGGCAGCTCTTCATCCTACAACAACACGGCTATTGAAATGGGTAGTAGTAGTTCTGGCGCATTATATTTTGTAAGTAATACCGGAACAATGGGCAGAATTACATCTCCCAGTACAGGGACACCTACTATTTCTGCAGGACTTACTGGAACGATCTATAGTAATGGATCATGTACTGCAAACAATAATGACAATTCATACCGTTTAAATGATCAGATTGATGGTGAAAATTACAACTATTTTACTGCTGGTTTTGCAGCAGTAGATGGAACTGATTTTTGTAACCGCACGTCTGTGACAGCATCTGTTGTTTCTTATACAGGGTCTGTACAATGGCAAACAAAATGGGCATGTCCTTACGATAACAATGGGAATCCAACAACTTGGACAAATATTACTTTAAATGGAACTAATCCGACTTACAACATCACTAGCGCGTCTTCTGTTGGAGGAACTGCATTCAGAGCATTGATTTATTGCAATGGTTATGCAACCTATACAAATGCCGTGGTAGTTTATGGTGTTGGTTGTGGGCAAACTCCAGGAGCATGTCCTTCAGGTGGTGGATTTGGCCTTCTTGCAGCTACGGACGAAGCGCCAGTATCAGGTGCTTTTGCCGTGACCATTTATCCAAACCCTAGCGCTGGTGTTTTTAAATTGGATGCAGAACAAGCTGTTACTTCAATCGAAGTATATAATACCTTGGGTGAAGTTGTATACAAAAATACAAATGTTGATGCAAAGCAAACAACAATTGATATTTCTGCACAACCAAAAGGTTTATACTTTATGAAAGTTGCAAATGCAACCGGAGAAGTGATCAATAAAAATATTACCGTTCAATAATTTGAACTGTTTGAAAAACAAAAGAGGCGA